>WJIX01000311.1 GCA_014730075.1 bacterium
AGCAGATCGGGCAGAAGGTGCAGCTCCCGCTGGAACCTGCAGTACGATCATATAGTCCCCTATGGCAAGGGCGGGGACAACTCGCCGGGCAACCTGCGGCTTCTATGCGCCAGGCATAATCAATTAATGGCCCGGAGGGAGTACGGCGGGAATCATATGGAAAAGTTCATATTATAGATATTACCAGACCTCCGATGCCGACTTGACTGGTTATTATCCAGAATATATAATACCCTGGAATATGACCTTAGCGTCAGAGAGAACTGATTGTTTGACAATAATTTGTAATTACATTTAAACAGGTGGTAAAGATGCTTGAGAAGGGCGGTCTGGCAGCAGCTGATATGTCTCCGGAGTTCAGGCACTTTGCGCCATATCTTCCACAATCAGATGCAGTATGCGTGGATCCTGAAAGGTATATAATAGAAAGGCTGGCCCGCAGCCCGGTACCCCCGTCAATCCTTATCACGTTCGCAAAAAGAGTAGGGTTTAAGGGAGTATCCGTTCTTCGGAGGGCTGCCCTGGAGTCGGCGGGGCCTTCCCTGTTCAGCCCTGCTGAGAGCGGGGAGGAGGACGAACCGCATACCGTTGCGAAAAAAACGATGCCCGGGGTTGAGTCAGCCGGAGACCTGGAATCTGTCTTTGAGATACTCTTCGACCGGCTGGGGGAGAGAAGAGAGCAGCAGCTCAGGATGGCAAGGGAGGTCGGACGGACCATCCGTGAGGAGGGTATTACCCTGATCGAGGCGGGGACCGGGACCGGCAAATCACTGGCCTACCTGGTGCCCTCGGCTATCTTCGCACTGGAGGCAGGAGAGCGGGTGATAGTATCAACCCATACTAAAAATCTCCAGGATCAGCTCTACACCAGGGAGATAGAGCTGGTTAGAGAAGCTATGAGTGCCGAGATCAGAGCTGCCCGCCTGGTGGGAAGAGAGAACTATATATGCTCCAAACGGTTGATGTTGGAGGTGAGCAGGCTGATCAATACAGGTGATGGCGACCCCCTGGAGCTTGCCCTCTGCGCCGCGTTCTCTCCTGCCGGTACAGTTGACGCGGTACCTCCCCGGTCATACCAGAAAAGTATAAACGCTCCCGCTCGATGCCGTATGAACCGCTGCGAGCACGCCGATAGCTGTCCTCTCGTCCGAGCCAGAAAGGAAGCCGCCCGGGCCGATATTGTGTTCGCCAACCATGCCCTGGTGATGGCAGATTACAGTGGAGGGGGGAAGGTGCTGGGTGATTATCATACCGTAATTTTCGATGAAGCCCACCACCTGGAAAGGTGTGTAATGGAGAACCTTTCGGTATCTGTATCTCCCGGGGATATCAGATCGGTCCTGGAGTGGATCAGCCCGATTGATCCGGATTCCGAGAGATGGAGATTCCTGATACATGAGCTGGAGAGAGAAGGTCCGGGCAAGGAATGGAAGAAGAAGGTCGAACAGGCGGCGTCGTTTTCAGAGGGGGCGGAGAGTTCCTGGGGGCAGGTCTTCCGATCGCTCAACAGAGATCTGAACTGCTCCAGAGAGATCAGATCGGTGAAGAAGAGATACTATGACGGGGATGAAACCTTCGCCGACGTCAGGGAGAGTATTGATTCTTATATAATATATAGCAAACAGTTATGCGATATACTTGATGTGCTTTGCAAGGTTGAGCTGGAGTCCGGCATCCAATCCTTCCAGCAGGAGTTAGAGATAGCGGGAACCCAGCTGCGGGAACTTTCCGAAGCGCTCGATTACCTCACCGGGGTGCCGGAAGATGATGTGGTTTACTGGCTGGAGTGGAACAGCTACGGGAGTATTTCATCAATCTGCGGATCGCCCCTGCGGGTGGACAGGAGATTCGCCGATTTTCTTTCCGACAGCTGCCGGTCATCCGTTCTGACCTCCGCCACTATCTCCCAGAACGGATCATTCGATTATATCACCGGCTCACTGGGGACAGGCCTCACCGGAAAGGATGTTGGGGGTTACATAGAGCCATCCAGTTTCATAAATGACCGGAACTGCAGGATAATTCTCAGATCGGATCTCCAGGATCCCAACCTGGACAGCTTCGCAGTGGAGATAGCCTCCCTGGTGGAAGAGCTCTCCGGCAGTTATGGCAGGAGGATGCTAGTCCTGTTCACGTCATACCGTATGTGCAACCTGACCGCCTACGAGCTTAAAGAAAGGGATCTTGCCGGGGAGGTGCTGGTCCAGGGTGAAGGGTTGAGCCGGGATGCCCTCTCCGAAAGGTTCAGGGTGAGCCGGGGAGCAGTCCTGCTGGGAGTGGCAAGTTTCTGGGAGGGGGTTGATTTTCCCGGCACCCAGCTGGAGATACTGATAATACCCAAGATACCTTTCCCCGTCCCGGCTGACCCGATGGTGGAGGCCAGGACAGAGATGATAAGGAAAATGGGTGGGAATCCATTTACCGGGCTGTTCCTCCCGGAGGCGGTCCTCAGGCTCAGGCAGGGTATCGGGAGGCTGATCAGGGGAAGGGATGACCGGGGGGTGATAGTGATACTGGATTCAAGGATACAGGCCAAATCATACGGAAAAAAGATTATTTCGTCACTTCCAACTGTCCCGGTTCAGGTGTTCTCGGCCCGGGAGGTCCTGGAGGAGTCAGATTCATTCTTTGAACCGCCGGGGGATTGAGATACCGGTTGGGGAAGATTAGTCGTTTCTACTCAAAATCTCAGGGCCCGCGGTATTTATAACTATATTTTTAAAAATCTATCTGTTAATATTCTTCAGTGCTTCCCTGAAGGGAAGCCCGGGAAATAATATAACAGCCGGTGCATCTGTCCCGCAACGGGCGGTAGCGCCGGAATTGAATAATCTGGAATCCGCATGGCCGGAGGTGAGTGCTATGAGTTCGGTAAATATCAGGGCTCCCAGGGGGAGCGAGATAAGCTGCAAGGGCTGGTTTCAGGAAGCCGCCCTTCGGATGCTGATGAACAACCTGGACAGCGAGAATGCTGAGAATCCCGATGAACTGGTGGTATACGGGGGCACCGGAAAGGCAGCGAGGAACTGGGACTGCTATCACGCCATCGTCAGGGAACTCAGAGAACTGGAAGATGACCAGACCCTGCTGGTCCAGTCCGGCAAGCCGGTGGGTGTGTTCGATACCCATCCCGGCGCCCCCCGAGTCCTGATCGCAAATTCGCTGCTGGTGCCCAAATGGGCCACCTGGGAGCATTTCTGGGAACTGGAGACCAAGAACAAGATGATGTACGGGCAAATGACCGCAGGCTCATGGATGTATATAGGGACCCAGGGGATACTTCAGGGGACCTACGAGACCTTTGCCGAATGTGCCAGAAAGCATTTCGGCGGGGACCTGGCCGGGAGGTTTGTTCTCTCCGGAGGCCTGGGGGGAATGAGCGGAGCTCAGCCGCTTGCCGTTACCATGAACGGTGGGGTATGCCTGATAGTAGAGGTGGATGAGAAGCGGATCAGCAAGAGGCTGGATACCAGGTACCTCGACGTAATGGAGAAAGACCTCGATAAGGCCCTATCAAGAGTGGACGAGGCGGTAAAGAAGAAGGAGCCCCTATCGGTGGGCCTTCTTGGAAATGCCTCTGATCTCTTCAGGGAACTGGCGGACAGGGGGATAACCCCGGACGCGGTTACCGACCAGACCTCAGCGCATGACGCGCTGAACGGGTATATTCCCAGCGGCTACAGCGTGGAGGAGGCGGCAGAGCTCAGGAAGAAGGACCCGGACAGGTATGTCAAAGAAGCTATAGATTCGATTGTAGTCCACGTTCAGGCGATGCTCGATTTTCAGAAAAAAGGTTCCATCGTATTCGATTACGGAAATAATATCAGGGGACAGGCCATGGAAGGCGGGCTGGAGAATGCCTTCGACTTTCCCGGGTTCGTTCCCGCATTCATAAGGCCGATGTTCTGCATTGGTAAGGGCCCCTTCCGGTGGCTTGCACTCTCGGGGAGCGAGAAAGACATCCACAGGACCGATGAGCTGGTTCTGGAGCTCTTCCCGGAGAAGGAATCGCTGGTCAGGTGGATAAAACTGGCCCGCGAGAAGGTAGCCTTCCAGGGGCTACCCGCCAGGATCTGCTGGCTCTCATACGGAGAAAGGGAGAAGCTTGGTGTGGCCATGAACGACCTGGTGGCCAGCGGAGAGATCTCCGCTCCGATCGTGATCGGCAGGGATCACCTGGACAGCGGTTCGGTCGCCTCTCCCTACCGTGAGACCGAGAGCATGAAGGACGGCACCGATGCCGTGGCGGACTGGCCCATACTTAACGCTCTTCTCAACGCGGTCAACGGGGCTGCCTGGGTTTCGGTTCACCATGGCGGGGGTGTGGGGATGGGACTGTCGATCCACGCAGGGCTGGCAGTGGTCGCCGACGGTACCGATACCGGCCGGGAAAAGCTGATAAGGTGCCTGAGGGGAGACCCTGGCACAGGGATTGCACGACATGCTGATGCAGGCTATGAAATAGCCGTTAACACGGCGAAAGATGCGGGAATAAATATCCCAATGCTTGGAGAGAAAAGCTGATTAAATTGAATGATTTCTCCCGGGCCTTTCGTTTATTTAAGTTATGCATTTTGCTTGAGTTAACTGCTTTTTGTTTCAATATGCAAGGGGTGGCGCTTGGCCGAAACAGTTGATTTACTACTTCTTGGCGCCGGACAATTGATCACCTGCAGGGCTGAAAAACCTCTCAGAGGGAAGCAGCTTGCCGATCCGGGTATTATAACGGGTGGTGCCTTAGCTGTTCGTGATGGCAGAATAATTGCCATAGGAAACAGCGCTGAACTGGAGAAGAAGTTCAGGGACAGCTCGGTCTCGGATATTATAGACGTGGAAGGGAGAGTGGTAATGCCGGGATGGGTGGACCCGCATACACACGCGGTTTTCCCCGGTTACCGGGCGGACGAGTATGAGGCCAGGATCAGGGGGGACAGCTACCTCGAAATCGAAAAGAGGGGCGGAGGGATAAAAAGGACTGTTAAGGATTTAAGAAAAATAGACGAAGACAGGTTATACGAGCTGAGCCGCAGACGGCTCCTGAAAATGATCAGATCGGGGGTAACCTCTCTGGAGATAAAGAGCGGTTACGGCCTCGATATCGAAAATGAACTGAAAATGCTTCGGGTGATATCCCGGCTTTCCGATCAGCTGCCTGTCGATATAGTATCGACATTCATGGGGGCTCATCAGAAGCCGGAGGAGAATCCGGAAGGGTATGTCAAACTGGTTGTGGAAGAGATGATCCCAGAAGTGGCCGAAACAGGGCTGGCCAGGTACATGGATATATTCTGCGAGAAGGGTGTTTTCGATCTGGAAGAGACCCGGCGGATCATGGAGGCGGGGAAAGCAAACGGATTCGGGCTGAAAGCCCATACCGACGAAATTTACGCGATCGGAGGAACAGAACTGGCGGTAGAGCTGGGAGCGGTATCGGTGGAACACCTGACCAGGATAACCCCGGGTGGGATAAAAGCACTCTCAGGGAGTGAGACTATCGGGATACTCCTGCCGGCCACCTCGTTCGGTCTGGCCTCCAGTCATTTCGCGCCGGCCAGGAAACTGGTGGATTCAGGCGCCGCCATAGCGCTGGCCACCGATTTCAACCCGGGAAGCAACCCGTCATCTTCGATGCCCCTGGCGGTATCGATAGCCTGCTCTCAGATGGGCCTGGTCCCGGCGGAAGCGATAAACGCCGCAACTGTCAATGCGGCATGGTCTATTGGCCTGGGGACTGAGACCGGGTCGCTGATGGTGGGAAAAAAGGGAGATTTCGTGGTCTACGACATCGAGGATTACCGCGAGATACCGGCGAGGGCCGGACTGGACCATTCCGTAATGGTGGCCAAGGAGGGAAGGATGATCTGGGAGAGGAAGGGGTTCAGGCGAGAGAGTGAGGTCGGAGTGTGAGTAAGATTAACAGGAAGAGAAGGGAAGCCCAGGACCTCATTAAGAAGGGCAAGCTGAAGAAGGCTATAGAGATATACCGTAAGATCATCTCCCTGCAGGCAAACAATCCCAATATGCACAATGAGCTTGGGGATATTTACTTCCGGGCGGGAGACCGGGTTCAGGCAGTATCCTCGTTCGAGAACGCAATCGAGAATTATGAGAAGATGGGGCTGTACAACAACGCCGTAGCGGTCTGCAAGAAGGTACTTCGGATATTCCCCGACCGGCTGATAACCATATACGAACTGGGCGAGCTTAAATCAAAGCAGGGATTCAGCAGTGACGCCGCCAAACATTTTTCACACTATCTGAATATGCTGGCCAGTAACTCGAATATGCCCCCGGAAGGAGTGCAGGAGCGGCTGGAGCTGATACTCGATTACATGAAGGACCGGAATGAAGTCCTGGTCCAGGTATCTGACGCCTTCGAATCGCTGGAAATGAAGATGAGGGCGGCGGAGGTATGTGTCTCCATAATCAACGGGAAAGAGTCGAAGGAAAGCGAGAGGGCCGATTGCAGGGAAAGGCTGAATCGCCTCAGGCAGGTGCTCTCCGCGGAGCAGGTAAAGGATATTGAAAAGAAACTCGATTCCGCTGACGATTCAGGCCACTCCGGCCCCGAGGATGAGATGGATATCGAGGATGTAGTCTCTGAAAAAATCATAGGAACGGAAGGCTTTACTTCCGGTTCGAAATATAACGGCCAGGGTGACGAAGAGCCCTCCGGGATTGGCGATACAGGCGAGAGCAAACCGGCCCCGGATCAGAGAGCCGGATCCGGGCAGGTCGCCGAAGAGGTTTTCCCCCCGCCGGAACTGGACGAGGAGGACGAGACAGTTGGCACTTCAGAAGAGAGTGGTGATGACCAGTTCGAGGACTTTCAGGATATAATCGAAGATGAGGTTAGCGCCGAAAGCGGCGGTGAGACCCTTGCCGAGCAGATCACCAGCGACATCGACGAGGGAGACCTTAAGAGTCATTACGACATGGGGATGGCCTATATAGAGATGCAGCTTTTCGATGAGGCGATCAAGGAACTGCAGATATCATCGAGGGCTGACGAAATGAAGCTCCGTTCCCTGGAGATGATAGGACTCTGCTTCATATCGAAGCAGGAGCCTCGACTGGCGGTAAAACAGCTGGAGAGGGGACTGGAGATAGCGGAGAGCATGGGAGCGGAGAATCTCGGAATACATTACAATCTCGGCCTCGCCTACGAAGCGCTGGGTGAGACGGAAAAGGCCCGGGAACACTTCGAACAGGTCTATATCGTGGATGTAACCTTCAGGGATATAGAAGAAAAGATGAAGAAGCTGAAAACCCTTACCTGAGAACGGAATTAATGCCCCCTGTATGTGATCTTCATATTCATTCCAAGTACTCGGATGGAGTTCTCCCCCCGGAAGAGATAGTAAAGAGGGCCAGCGATAAGGGACTGGCCGCGGTGGCGGTGACTGACCACGATACCCTGGGGGGGCAGGAGGAGGCGCTCGCCGCGGGACAGAAGTACGGCATTGAAGTAATCCGGGGTATAGAGTTCAGCGTAATGGCGGATGGGAAGGGAATTCATATCCTGGGATATCTGATAGAACTTAACCACCTGGAAATTCTGGAAAGCGTTGAATGGCTCAGGGAGAAAAGGCTGGAGAGGTTCGGAGGGATGCTGGACAGGCTTGAAGAGCTGGGGATCAAGATCGGCATGGATGAGGTCCGCGAATATGCCGGAACCGATTCCTTCGGCAGGCCGCACCTGGCCAAACTGATGCTGGAGAAGGGATTGATATCACACTACCAGAACGCCTATTCACGTTACCTGGGAGATGGCCGGCCAGCGTATGTGGCCAAGGAGATACTACCGCTGAAAAAAGTTATCAGGATGATAAGGGATGCCGGTGGTGTCCCGGTGTGGGCCCACCCGGGTGGAAAGGTGCTGGACCTGGAGCGGCTGAAGGGGATGATAGCCCTGGGGCTGCAGGGAGTGGAGGTATGGCATCCCAACCATAATTACGACCTGGAACACCGGATAGCTGCCTTGGCGGCGGAGTACCACCTGGTCCCTACCGGAGGATCGGACTTTCATTTCGAGGAAGGGATGAAGGTGGACATAGGGGGTAAGCACGCCCCTTACAGCTCGGTGCAGCGGCTGCGGGAGCTGGCTGATTTATCTTGACCGAACCCCCTCTTCTTACTTAGAGTACCCATTGTTAAATATCTTAATTCAATCCAGCCGGCTCCGGGTACAGGTATGCATTCAGACGGGAAAAGACAGAAGGTCATTCTTACGGCACTCTTCACCGCCCTCTCAGTCGTCCTGGGGTATCTGATGGCCGCCGTGCCGAACGTGGAACTGATGACCATTTCGGTATTTATCAGCGGTATGTTCACCGGGCCGCGTTGGGGAGCTCTGACCGGAGTCCTTTCCATAACGGTCTTCTCCCTGTTTAATCCCTACGGAGCCGCACTGCCGCCGCTGCTGGCCGCTCAGGCGGCGGGGTTCTCACTGGCGGGGGCCTGCGGGGGTATCCTCAGGGGAGTTATAAAGAGAAGGGGAATGCTGGCTGCCGCTCTTTCCGGTTTATTTATTACCTTTATATATGATATATTAACAACCCTCGCCTCAGCTTATGTAGTACTCGGCCCGGACGGTTTTGCCGGCGGGCTGGCAGGTTTTTTCTGGGCGAGCGCGATTTTTATTATGATCCACACCGGTGTGAACACCCTGGTATTTTCCCAGGCCGCCACAGCAGTTACGAGGATTTCATATTTTGATGATGCGTATAAAGGGATATCATAAGGCTGCCCTGATGGCTATCCTCGTTATCTCCGCGGCTGCGGGGAACGGACGGGGAGTGATCAGGCCCGGTTCTTCCCTCTCTTCCGATTCACTGTCAATCCCGGGTGAAATATATGTGATCGAGTCTGAAAAGCTCAGGAGATTGAATATCGATACCTTTGACGATATACTCCAGATAGCTGCCGGAGTTTCCTGCTGGCGTGAAGGAGCTCCCGGCTCCAGGACCGGGTTCTCGGTGGCGGGCAGAAGAGCGGTGCTTCTGGTCAACGGGAGATTGACCGAGAACATCTATACATCGGAACCGCTGGTGAAATTCGTGGACCTGGGAAGGCTCCGGAGAGTGGAGGTCGTGTACGATGGTGCTTTTTCACTGACCGGCGAACTCGGGACCGGCGCGGCGGTAAACCTGGTGGTGGAGCAGGGTGGGAGAGAACCTCCTTTTACCCAGGCTGATTTTACTTACGGAGGGAGCAACCGGAGGGCCAGGAGGATCTGGTTTTCTACTCCGAGGTCTTATATCAGTGCCGCCGTATCGTACAATGAATACCTCCAGGATGCCATCGAGTCGCGGGAATTCGGGCAGAACAAACTTATCGGTAACGACCACATGAAGTCGGTTTCCTTTGATATCTCAATGGGTGGGGAGCAGGAGGCGCTGATCCATTTTACCAGGTTCGAGGATACCTATAACGGGACCGCCTGCAATCCGTTCGAGGATATCAGAAGCAGCGGTTTCGATTCCTGGATCGAGTTCTCCAGCTGGGGGCTGAGGAGCAGTATCAGGCACCGTGGAATGGACCGGGAGCGCACATCTGGCAAAATGAGCGGGCTGGCGACCAGTGTGGACCTGCAGTTCGACCGCAGGATGGGTGCGCTGGATATGAGGGCTTTCCTGAAGGGGAGCAACTACCTGCTGGAAAACCGATACAGTGGTGTGTCCTCCGACCCGCAGCTGGATAATTACTACGGAGGGATAACCGGACAGGTCAGGCCTGGGGGCAGCTACCCGATGAAGGGCTCTGTGTTCATGGGGCGAAGCAGTGAGGCGGGAGATTACCTGGGATGGGAGGCGGGAGCAGCCAGGTTGGGGCGGAATGGTTCCTACCAGAGGATCTCTCTTTCCAGGAAACCGGTCATTCCGTCCGCGGCCCAACTCTTTCATCCGGTCTCGGCTGTTTCAGGTCTGGAGTGCTACGATATTACCGCCTCCGGCTCACCGGGCTTGATCCCGGAGATCACCGAGGAAGCAGCCCTGGAGAACAGATTCAGCTTCGGGCTTACCCTCAATCTCTTCTACCGGCGGATAGATGAAAGGATCGAGGTGGACGGCCCCGGCGGCTCCTTTGCCAACACCGGAGATTATGATGAAACATCGGGTATAAGGGCCAGCTTCAGAGAGGATATAAGCTGGCGCCGCTTTACTCTCGAGCTGGAGGGCGGGGGTGAATACTTCTTCGAGACTGAAGGGCTGGAGAGTGGGGTTCCTGAGTACCGGGCCGTGGGGAACCTTTACCTGAGCTTTCCCCTGTTCAAGGAGACCGAGAGGATGACCCTTCACCTCAACAGTATAGCATTTGGCGAGAGGAACTGGGACGACGATCTTTCCGGCAGGGCGGCGGTTCACAATTTTTCATTATCGATGACCCTGATGTCCGCGGTGGTCAGGTTCCAGTACAAGAACTTCATGGATGCCCGGTACCAGACCGTCCCGGGGTTCTACATGTCCGACAGGCATTTTAGAATAGGGATACTCTGGAACCTTCCGGATTGATCCCGCGGTGGCAAAATTTCTGTCACCGAATCATTCCCTTAGCCCGATAAACAAATTGCAATCAATTCGCATAATGCGAACTGCACCGTGGATTAACCCAACCCTTCGCGCCCCTTTTTTATTACCGCATATTCAGCTTTTTCCCGCCATTGGAGGAATTCCTAAATATGATAATCAAATATTTTACCCTGTCCGAAATCGGGCCGCTTAACCCCCGCCCTGCCCGGGGGGCCGCCATAACCATAATAACCCCAATAATGGCATATAACTTGCGGCTGAAATTTTTTCGTAAATATAAGGAATTATCTGCCGATTCAATAAAAGAAACAGAACTGGATTATATTTGCTGAATATTTCTGATCCCGGTCCAGCGGAGGAGATTTTTGAAAGGTGAAATAGCAGATCAGCTTCTAAGCAAGAGTCTGATTACACAGGATCAACTGACACTAGCTCTGAAGGAACAGGGGAAATCAGGGGGCAGTGTCGGTTATAATCTTGTCAAGACCGGGGCCATATCTGAAAAGGCCCTTTCCGAGTTTCTCTCCCAGACTTACCAGGTGGAAGCGGTTGACCTTGAAGAGGTCGAAGCGGACGATCACGCAGTTGATTTGATACCCTCCGAGGTTGCCACCAAGTTCCAGGTGGTCCCTGTCAGAAGAGAGGGCAGGACCCTCACCGTGGCCATGGCCAACCCGGATAATATATTCGCCATCGATGATATAAAGTTCATAACCGGGCTGGAAGTGCGGCCAGTGGTTGCCACTGAATCCGCCATAAAGAAAACCATCGACCGGTTCTACGATTCAGCAGACTCGCTGGCAGACGTAATGAAGGATATGGAAGAAGACCTCGAGCTGGTCGAAGAGGAGGAAGAGGACGACAACCTCAGTTTCGCGGAGGCCCAGGACGAGGATGCCCCCGTAGTAAAGCTGGTCAACTCCATTATTGCCGACGCTGTAAAGAGGGAGGCCAGCGATATTCATATCGAGCCCTTTGAGAAAACGATCCGGGTCAGGTTCAGGATAGACGGCGTTCTTCACGAGATGATGTCTCCTCCCTATAAGATGAAGGGCGCCATTACCTCCAGGCTCAAGATCATGGCCGAGCTGGATATCGCCGAGAAGCGGATACCACAGGACGGGCGAATAAAGATCAGGATCGGCAAGAAGAAGATAGACCTGCGTGTCAGTACCCTTCCCACCATATTCGGCGAGAAGATAGTAATGAGGATTCTGGACAAGAGTAACCTTCAGATAGACCTGACCAAGCTTGGATTCCAGAAAGAAGCCCTCAATATCTTTACCAAGGCGATAGATTCCCCCTACGGGATGGTTCTGGTTACCGGGCCGACAGGAAGCGGAAAAACCACCACCCTGTACTCCGCCCTGAACAGGATAAACGAGCCACATCACAATATCATGACCGCAGAGGACCCGGTCGAGTATAACCTGGACGGGATCAACCAGGTCAACGTTCACGAGGAGATCGGGCTAACCTTTGCCTCCGCGTTGAAGGCCTTCCTCCGCCAGGACCCCAATATTGTGATGGTTGGTGAGATACGTGACCTGGAAACCGGTTCCATCGCGGTCAAGGCCGCGCTTACCGGGCATCTGGTGCTGAGCACCCTGCATACCAACGATGCCCCCAGCACCATTAACAGGATGATCGATATGGGTGTGGAACCGTTTCTGGTAGCCAGCTCAACCAACCTTATCCTGGCCCAGAGGCTGGTCCGTCGCCTCTGTACCGAATGCAAGGAGAAGCAGCAGATCCATCCCGAGGTTATGCAGGAGCTGGGGATCGAGGACGAATCCCCTTTCGAAATATACGAACCTGCAGGCTGTCCCAAGTGCAGCAATACCGGTTACAAGGGAAGGGCGGGGTTATACGAGGTGCTGAATATATCGGAGATAATCAGGAATATGATACTGGACCGCTGCTCCAACTCAGAGATAAGAGAACAGGCAGTAAAGGAAGGGATGATTACCCTCAGAAAGGACGGGATCCGGAAAATAAGGGACGGGATCACCTCCGCGGAGGAAGTTCTGAAGGAAACCAGCAATAACTAGGAAATGAGGCTATTAAGGTATGATGAATCTCAGATCTCTACTGAAGGAAATGATCGAAAGGAAGGCCAGCGACCTGCACATTTCCGCCGGCGCGCCGCCGGTTTACCGGATCGACGGTAAGATCGTAAGATCCGGCAACGACTGTGTGACCCCTGATATCTGCAAGCAGATCGCCTACAGCGTCCTGACAGAGAACCAGCAGAAGCGGTTCGAGAATGAAAAGGAGCTCGATTTCTCCTTCGGGATTCAGGGACTGTCCCGTTTCAGGGCCAATGTCTTTCAGCAGAGAGGGGTTACCAGCCTGGCGATCAGGAAGATACCTTTCGAGATCCTTGATTTTGACAAGCTTGGCCTCCCCGAAGCGGTCAGGAAATTCTCGGAGA
Source organism: bacterium (assembly GCA_014730075.1). GTDB lineage: Bacteria > Krumholzibacteriota > Krumholzibacteriia > Krumholzibacteriales > WJIX01 > WJIX01. The sequence continues at coordinate 12,967 of WJIX01000311.1, forward strand.
AGCAGAAGGGGCTGATCCTGGTTACCGGTCCCACCGGAAGCGGGAAATCAACAACTCTGGCCAGCATGATCGACAAGATCAACAACGAACGAAACGCTCATGTAATCACCATAGAAGATCCCATCGAGTATATCCATAAGCATAAGAAATGTATAGTAAACCAGAGAGAGGTTAAAGCGGATACAGAGACATTTGCCAAGGCGCTGAAGCATGTTCTGAGGCAGGACCCCGATGTGATCCTGATCGGTGAGATGAGAGACCGGGAGACCATGCAGACCGCCCTGACCATAGCAGAGACCGGCCACCTGGCATTCGCCACCCTCCATACCAATTCGACTTTCGAGTCGATCAACCGGATAGTGGATTCCTTCCCGCCGGCCCAGCAGGGCCAGGTAAGGGCTCAGCTGGCATTCGTGCTGAAGGGAGTGGTAACACAGCAGCTGATACCCCACATCTCCGGGACGGGAAGAGTGCTGGTGGCGGAGGTTATGGTATGTACCCCTGCAATCAGCGCCACCATCAGGGACGACAAGATCCACCAGATCTACGGCCTGATGCAGGCCGGCCAGAAATATGGAATGCAGACCATGAACCAGGCTCTGTTCACCGCAGTCAAGAACAGGCAGATATCAAAGAATGAGGCGCTGGTGAGAAGCACCGATCCGGCGGAGCTGAGCCAGATGCTGGGGAAGCAGGTAATAGGAGACAGGATATAATTTGCTCGTTCAATCAGGGAGTAAGGAATAATGTCTACCACATTTGTATGGAAAGGTAAGACGCCGGCAGGAGAATCTGTTTCCGGCGAATACGATGCCGAGAGCAAAAATGAGCTTATGAGCCATCTTCGGCGAAGGAGGATCATCGTTACCCAGGTCCGCCAGAAACCGAAGGATATCAACATCAATCTCGGTATAATGAATAAGATCAAGACAAAGGACCTGGCGATCTTCACCCGTCAGTTTTCCACCATGATCAACGCGGGGCTCCCCCTTGTTCAGTGCCTGGATATTCTATCCAGCCAGCTGGAAAAGGAGAATTTCAAGCAGATAGTGACCGAGGTGATGGAGGATGTGGAGGCCGGCTCCACCCTTGCCGAATCACTTCAGAAACATGACTGCTTCAGCGATCTCTTCGTCAATATGGTAGGAGCCGGGGAGTCCGGGGGTATCCTGGACCTTATCCTTAACCGGCTGGCGGTATTCCTGGAAAAGCAGGACGCGTTGAAAAGAAAGATCAAGGGCGCGCTGACCTATCCCACCATTATTTTCCTGGTAGCGGGAGCGGCCACCATCTTCATGCTCCTTTTCATCATCCCCACCTTCGCGCAGATGTTTACTGATTTTGGAGGAACACTGCCCCTTCCCACCAGAATAGTGATGGGACTCAGCGATTTCCTGAGGGCCAACTGGTGGATCCTGCTGATCGTTCTGGCCGGATCCGCTTACGGGATCAGAAGGTACTACAAAACCGAGACCGGCCAGTACAGGATCGACAGGCTGCTTCTTAAGATCCCGATTCTCGGCAGTGTAATCAGAAAGGGTGCCATCGCCCTTTTCACCAGGACCCTCGGCACGCTTACCGCCTCCGGTGTTCCGATTATCGACGGGCTTGACATTACCGCCAGGACAGCCGGAAACAAGGTCATCGAAGAAGCGGTTCTTAATACCAAGGAAAGTATCAGCCAGGGTAATACCATAGCCGAGCCGCTGGGCAAGAGCGGGGTCTTCCCGCCCATGGTGGTCCAGATGATCGGTGTGGGAGAGCAGACAGGCGCCCTGGATGAGATGCTGGAGAAAGTGGCAGACTTCTATGACGATGAAGTGGACTCATCGGTGGACGCTCTGACAGCGGCGATAGAGCCGATTATGATCGTGATAATGGGCTTCGTGGTGGGTGGTATGCTCATCGCAATGTACCTGCCGATGTTCAAGCTCATTTCGGTTGTTTCCGGTGGTTAGAGAAGAATCAGAGGTAATACTTAGATGAATATAAATCCGCGTGCCGTTGCCGTGCAGGACGAGGAAAAGATCAGAAGGCTGATTTTCGTAAGACTGGTGGTTGCCACCCTGGTAGTGGGAGCGGCCATCATTCTGCTCCAGGCTCAGAGCAGGGAGCTCTCCGCGGTAGCCCTGTACTCCCTGCTGGGGGTAATATATCTCAGCACCGGCGCTGTTTACCTGGGCCATCTCCGGGGAGCGGCGTTCAGCTCGCTGGTACGGCTGCTGATAGGAATAGACCTGGCTGTACTGACACTGATAGTTCATTACAGCGGCGGCTCTGAGTCGATCTTTACCAATCTCTACATCCTTACCATTTTCGTGGGCGGTTTCTATTTTCAGGTTGCCGGAGGGCTGGTGACATCTCTGCTGGCAGCTACTCTCTATACTATCTATACCCTGCTGGAGCTCAAGGGTGTGGTCAGATCGCCGGAAGGCGCGATTCTGTTTACCCATCAGAACCTTTTCGATTCCCTGATAAACGGCTATATCCACCTGGCGGTATTCGTCTCCAGCGGCCTCATCAGCGGGTACTTTTCCCGCAGGATACTGAGCAGCCGGGAGATACTGGCCGACCGCGAGAAGCAGATAAAGCAGATACAGGTCAACAACGATTATATCTTCAGGAACATGAGCAGCGGCCTGGTGGTACTGAACCTGGAGAGCGAGATTATTTCAATGAATCCGGCAGCCCGCAGAATCCTGGGGGTGTGCGAGGGTATAGATGTTGAAGGAAAACCTTTCAACGCGGTGATTGATGGTATGGACCGGCTGCTCAAGGAGCTTGTGAGGGTCCGCGAGAGCGGAGTGCAGAGGAAGCGCCATGAGATTGAGCTGGTCAAGCCGGACGGAAAGGAGCTTCCACTGGGTATAAGCATCTCTCTTCTGACCAGCGGAACCGGCCAGAAGATGGGAGTGATCGCCCTGTTCCAGGACCTCACGGAGGTCCACATGATGAGAAAGAAGATCAGAAAGGCGGACAAGCTGGCCGCGGTAGGGGAGATCTCAGCGGCCATAGCGCACGAGATCAGGGCCCCGCTGGCATCCATCTGCGGCTCCACAGAGATGCTTAAGCAGGAACTAGATGTTGACGAAGAAAATATGGAGCTCATGGACCTGATCATCCGCGAATCAGACAGGCTTGACGGTATGATCACGGAATTCCTGGAATACTCCAAGATGAGAAGGCCGGAGTTTGAATCGGTCAATATCGAGAACTGCCTCAAGGAGACCGTTATGCTGATAAAGCACGGGTCGCACCTGAAGGATTCCTGCTCCCTGACCTTCGAAGCTGAAGGTGCCGGGATCAGGGTCTTCGCCGACGAACAGCAGATAAGGCAGGTATTTCTCAATATAGCACTGAACGCATGCCAGGCGGTGGACTGCCAAGGAAATATCAACATTGACCTCAAGACGGTAAGAAAACAGGCAGGAAACGGGGATGAAGATATAGAGTACGCCCAGATCCGTTTCATCAATGACGGGGAGCCGATATCGGAAGAAGACCGGAGACAGATTTTCGATCCCTTCTTCACCACCAAGGAGGGCGGCACCGGTCTGGGGCTTGCCACCGCCGCCAGGATAGTGGAGAACCATTCAGGAAACATACATGTAGAGAGTAATAATTACAGGACCGTATTCACATTGCTGCTGCCTCTGAAAAATTACGAGGGGCAGGTCGGAATCAAGGAAATTCAGAATCAATTTGAGAGAGTTTAGTCAGGGGGTTGAGATCCATGGCAGAGGGAAAAGTATTAATCGCTGATGACGAAAAGAGCATGTGCAAATACCTGTCCATCATGCTCAATAAGGAAGGATATTCGGTCGACACCGTGCATAACGGGAAGGATGCCATCGACAAGATCAAGGAGGGCGGGTATGACGTGGTAATAACCGACATCAGGATGAAGGAAGCTGACGGTCTTGAAGTACTCTCGGCCGCGAGAGAATCCGAACCGAATCTGCCCGTGGTTATAATGACCGCCTACGCTTCCAAGAAGACCGCCATAGAGGCCCTGAACAAGGGTGCCTTCTATTACCTGGTCAAACGGGCCGCCAAGAATGACGAGATAAAGATGGTGGTGAAGAACGCCACCGATATGAGAAAGGTCAGGAGCGAGAATGTGTTCCTGAAGCGCCAGCTCAAAGGCAATGACGATTTCAAGAATATCATCGGCAAGAGCGAGGAGATGCAGAAGGTCTTCGAGAGGGTCAGGAAGGTTGCCAACTCCGACAGCACCATCCTGGTCAATGGAGAGAGTGGAACCGGAAAGGAGCTGGTGGCCAAGTCCATACATTACCAGAGCTCCCGCTCCAAAAACGCCTTTGTGTCGATCAACTGCGGGGCCCTCCCCGAGAACCTCCTGGAGAGCGAACTGTTCGGCCATAAGAAAGGTTCCTTTACCGGGGCTATCAGGGAGAAAGACGGTCTGTTCAAGGTGGCCTGCGGGGGAACATTCTTTCTGGATGAGGTGGGGGAGACCTCTCCGGCGATCCAGGTGAAACTGCTGAGGGTCCTTCAGGAGAGGGAGATTATCCCGGTGGGAGGGACCAGGCCGATCAAGGTGGACGTCCGGCTGATAGCCGCAACCAACGCTGACCTGGAGGAGAATGTCAGGACCGGTGATTTCAGGGCCGACCTGTACTACCGGCTGAACGTAATTCCGATCAAGATACCCCCCCTGAGAAAGCGCCAGAGTGATATCCCCTTGCTGGTGGACCACTTCCTCAAGAGGGCCTCTGAGAAGACCAAGCAGAAGAAGAGTATATCCAATAAGGCGATGGATCTGATGGTCGAATACGACTGGCCCGGGAATGTGCGCGAGCTGGAGAATATAGTGGAGCGGGCGATAGTGCTGCAGGAAGGGAACAAGATCATGCCCCACGACCTGCCGGATAAGATCAGGTTCCACTCCAGGTCCAGCCGGAATCTGGTGCTGGATGATACACAGATGACTCTGCAGGAGCTGGAGAAGGAGTATGTGATCTCCGTTCTGGACGAAACAGGGTGGCAAAAAAAGAAAGCCAGTGAAATCCTGGGGATCAATGCTTCCACGTTGTACCGCAAGATACAGCGTTATGACCTGAAACGGGAGAAAGAGACTGTCTGATTAATTTTACAGTTGATTGCAAACTGAAAGAGAGAGGAGCGTTTTAGGATTGAAGAGGATAATATAAAAGATAAGCGCCACGCGCAACTGGTTGTTATGAGTAGAAATAACCATAATGCGCATAAACGCTGTCTTGGCATATTATTTGCCCCTGTATTTAGCGGGTCAAAGGATGGCCCATTAAATGGAAGATCGACGGCCCCGACAGGCCGTTTAAGATGATTATCGAAGCAAGGTAGCTTTGAGTCAAAGCACATTAAGGAGGTGCAGGATGAATAACAAGGGTTTCACCCTGATCGAGCTGATGATCGTAGTAGTGATTATCGGTATTCTCGCCGCGATCGCGATCCCGAACTTCATCAACATGCAGGCAAGGGCAAAGGAGGCTTCCTGTAAGTCTAACTGCCATACGCTGCAGCTTGCCGCGGAGGACTTTGCCGTACAGAATGATGGAGTATACGCTGCGGACAATACCACCGCACTGGGCAATGGCGACACCATCGTCGACCTGCTGCCCGGCGGTGCGCTGATGGAGAATCCGTTCACCAAGGCTTCGACAGAGCCCGCCGTATGGGGCGGACCTGCCGCTAACCCAGGTGAAATCGGTTACAACCCGATCAATCTCAACGGTGTTGATGTAGGCTATAACATCACCGGCGGAGATAAGGATGGAAACGTAATGCTGACCCTCTCGAGTGGTCAGTAGGATTCGTATAAAGCTGACTTTCGCGGGCGGCTCACACGGGCCGCCCTTTTTTTGTTCAGATTCATGTTAAGGGTAACCATCCGGCACCCCGGAACGACACTATCTGTTGACATGAATCTAAAATATTTTTATATTAAAACTAACAGAAGGGGTATATATAGAAAGTACGTTACAGTTTTCTTTTTTGTTATTGTCATTTTGAGTAAACGGGAAGGAA
>WJIX01000312.1 GCA_014730075.1 bacterium
GTAGTACCCGCAGGCAATATAGACTCCCAGGGCGGGGTTTCCGTTCATGGCTGATCTGAGAGACTCAGCCACGTTGACATACCTGTTTCTGAACTTGCCGAAGTCCCAGGGGTGGACCTGCCCGGTAAGTATCTCGTAAGGTTTGTCGCACCGGAAATCCAGCTCCCTTCTCACATAATCCTTCATCAGCGCGGAGAAGGGTCCGTATATATTGGAGTAGCTGGGGTCGTATTCGTATCCCTCCCCCGCGGCATCCCTGTCTATTCCCCTGAACCTGCTGTCAAGTCTTCCAGTTGTAAGTCTGCGCGTTCGTAGAAGCTCCTTGGCGAACCGGTGGATCCGAACCCTCAGGTTGGACTGCATGATATACTCCTCGCTCAGCCCGGTAAGTTCACTCAGCCTGAGGGCAGTGCTGCGGTACCTTTCAGGCGGCACCTGATCGCCGAGCATCAGGACGGTATTGTATTCTCCGGTGGCGAATTGCTCCGCCTCCGAAACCGCTTTTTCAAGATCATTCCGGTAGCTCTCTTCGAGCATCCCATGATACCAGGCAGTGGCTGTATAGGTTGGGAGGAATAGGGGATAGGGAAGGTCATTTCCCGCGGTGAAATTGGTGGTCTGCCAGTTCAGGATCGATGATATCAGCATAATTCCGTTGAAGAATATGCCCCTTCTTTCCTGCAGATGCATGGAGAGCCCGGCAGCTCTGGTGGTCCCGTAGCTTTCACCGATCAGGAATTTCGGCGATCCCCACCGGCCGGTTCTGGAGAGGTACAGGCGGATAAACTCCCCAACCCACCTGATATCCTGTTCGACCCCGTGAAACTGGCCCGGTTCTTCTCCCGGTGCCGCTCTGCTGAAACCGGTGGTTACCGGGTCAATGAATACCAGGTCGGTAACATCCAGCAGGGAATAGCTGTTATCTATCAGCTCCCAGGGAGGTGGGGGAGCAGTCCCGTCTTCCAGCAACCTGACCCTCCGTGGTCCCAGGAGCCCCAGGTGCAGCCACACAGAGGATGACCCGGGCCCGCCGTTGAAGGAAAATGTTACCGGCCGTTCTGCAGGGTCCCTGACCCCCTTCTTACGGTAGGCGATATAAAAGATCTCTGCCTTCTGCTCTTTTTCGTCGGTTAGGATGAACGTTCCCGCGGTTGCCCGGTATTCTATTCTTCCCGAACCGGTGTCAACGCTGTTCTCCGTTACCGAAACCCTTTCCTCCAGGGGAGGGAATTCCTCTTCCCGGTCCTTTTCGCACCTGGTGTTCTCACCGGACAGGACCAACGGACTGAGGATGGTTAATACAGTTAATGCCGCTGTTAACTTAATAATATTCTTCATTAATAACCTCCCGGAGGTGAAATATGCTGGCTTTCTGACAGCTGACTGGCAGTTTATCTGATAAGTGCCTTCATGTCAAATCTGACTGATCTGAAGTATTCCCCGGAATCCGGCATGCAAAATAATGGCTCCGGGGTTATAAAATGATCGCGTTATTGATCGATCCAGCTTCTGGAAAGGTGTAACCGGGAGAGATTCTATATAACCGATCGTTTGTAATAACACCTGCAGTTCTGCTATAATGGTAATTTGTCTTATCAGCTCTGTTTCCGGAGGTGCCGCCTTGAGTATCAAATCGATAAATCCGGCTAACGGCGAGGTTATCAGGGAATACCAGGAGACCTCCGGCCGGGATTGCGCGCTGGCAGTCCGGGAGGCGGACGATGCTTTTGCCGCCTGGAAGAAGACTGAGTCAGGCCACAGGGCTGAGCTGATGAGAAGAGTGGCCGGTATTCTAAGGAGCAGGGCGGAAGATTACGGAAGGTTGATGGCGCTGGAGATGGGTAAGGTCCTGGATGAGGGAGTGGCCGAAGCCAGAAAATGCGCTCTGGTATGCGAGTACTATGCTGAGAGCGGTTCAGATTTTCTTGCCCCGGAGGAGGTTGAGACAGAAGCCAGGAAGAGCTACGTCTCATTCAGGCCACTGGGGGTTATCCTGGCGGTGATGCCCTGGAATTTTCCCTTCTGGCAGGTCTTCCGTTTTGCCGCCCCCGCGCTTATGGCGGGAAATGGAGCTGTTCTGAAGCATGCCTCCAATGTACCCGGATGCGCACTGGAGATAGAAAAGATATTCAGGGAAGCTGGTTTCCCTGAGAACATCTTCAGGACAGTTCTGGCAGGCGGCTCCCGGGTGGAAGAGATAATAGCCGATCCACTGGTAAAGGCGGTAACTCTTACCGGATCGGTCCCGGCGGGCAGGGAGGTGGCCTCGGCGGCGGGGAGGTATCTCAAGAAGACAGTAATGGAACTGGGGGGTAGCGATCCCTGCATTATTCTCGAAGACGCCGATCTTGAGATGGCTGCCCGGGCCTGCGCGACCAGCAGGCTGATAAATTCGGGGCAGAGCTGTATAGCGGCAAAGAGGTTCGTCGTGGTGGAGAAAGTCCTGGACCGTTTCCTTGAGCTTTTCACGGAGATTATGCGGTCGGTCAGGATCGGGGATCCCCTGGATAAGGGAGTCGATATTGGCCCGCTTGCCCGGGAAGATCTCAGAGATGAGCTGCACAACCAGGTCCTGCGGAGCCTGGACAGGGGAGCTGAATGTATTCTGGGAGGTAGGATTCCGGGAGGTCCCGGCGCGTTCTATCCCGCCACCATATTAACCGGAGTGACCGAAGGAATGCCGGCCTATCAGGAGGAGCTTTTTGGCCCGGTCGCCTCCATTATCCCTGCTTCGGATGAGAAGGACGCTGTCCGCATTGCCAACCATACCTCTTTCGGCCTGGGGGCGGCGGTATTCACTTCAGACCTGGAGAAGGGGGAACGGATAGCCAACGAGGAGATAGAGAGCGGAAACTGCTTCGTCAATGAATTCGTAAGATCCGATCCCCGCCTGCCCTTCGGCGGAATCAAAGAAAGCGGTTATGGAAGAGAACTGTCGTATTTCGGCATAAGGGAATTTGTGAATATCAAGACCATTTACGTCAGATGAGGAAACCGGATAATATTGATATCGGATAACTTTGAACTGGTTTAATTTTGCACGGTTATTATATTAAAAATTGTTTTCTATCGGCTGTAATGCCGATCCAGTTGACCGACAGAGGATGAAAATGAGTAAATCGAAGGTTGCCATAGTCAGAACATCGCCGCAGACCGTACTGGCGGATTATTACCGCCTGATGAACCTGGCCGATTATCAGCAGGCTCTCCCACCCGGGAATGATACCGCCCTCAAAATCAATATAAGCTGGCATTTCTTCTATCCGGGAAGTTCTACCACCCCCTGGCAGCTTGAAGGTGTAATCAGGACCATGAAAAGGGACGGTTACGACACGGAGCTTATTCACGGCTGCCATAACAGGACTGTGGTTATTGACGCCCACCTGGGCGAGAGAGAGAACAAGCAGGTAAATGTTACAGATCATCACGGCCTAAGGAATATTCACCTCTACGAGGGGGAAGAGTGGATTCATATAAGGGATGCGGTGGGGGACCTGGCGGACCGGTTTCTCTGCCTGAATGACGTATACCCGGACGGTTTCATGATACCCAGAAGGTTCATAGGAGAGAATATAATTCATCTTCCCACCATCAAGACGCATGTCTTTACCACCACCACGGGGGCGATGAAGAACGCCTTCGGGGGGCTTCTTAATGAAAAGAGGCACTGGACCCACCCGGTTATTCACGAAACCCTGGTGGATCTTCTAAGGATACAGAAGAAGATACATCCCGGGCTCTTCGCAGTCATGGACGGAACCTTCGTGGGTGACGGCCCCGGGCCAAGATGCATGGTTCCCCATATCAAGAACGTGCTTCTCGCTTCCAGCGACCAGGTCGCCATAGACGCGGTTGCCGCTAAATTGATGGGATTCGACCCGATGAAAGATATAAAATATGTGAGGCTGGCTGACGAGGCCGGGCTGGGCGTAGGGAGGCCGGAGCAGATTGAACTGGTCGGTGACGTGGAGGAAGCCGGGAAGAACTGGAACTTCAATGGCCCATTCAAGAAGATGACCTTCGCCAGCAGGATGCAGCACAAGATCTACTGGGGCTGGTTGAAGAAACCGCTGGAGTGGTCTCTCAAAACGGTTCTGGCCCCCTGGTCTTTCATAGCTTCAGTGCTGTATCATGACTTCTTCTGGTATCCCGTTCACAGGAGAAGGGTTCTGTCGGTCCTGGGGAGTGAGTGGGGGAGGCTCTTTAACAACTGGGAGCAGTTGGAGATACCTGCCGGCGATCTGGAAACCCCCGGGTGGGAGGATGTGGGGACCGAGCCGGCAGTGCTGGACCGCAGGAGTATGAATCACATGATGAAAGCGTTCCGGGTTATGGGTACTACCATCAGGGAGATCCCTGCCTTCGTCAGGGGAAAACAGACCGGAGGTTAAGGGCGCGGTATTGTGTCCCGGGGCTCATTATCCCGAGGATCGGTGTGCCGGTGGTGCTTGAAGTCGTGGGAGGGTGCCCTCCTGCTCTCTTTCCTTTCATGGAAGGTTTTCCTGAAATGTTCCTTCAGGCGTTTAAACCTCTCTTCAACTATATCCCTCTGCCCGGGGCTTAGTACCTCCTTTATTCTTTCAATCTGCCTGTCGGTGACCTCTCTCATGGACCGGCCGAAATTACTGGAAAGCTCCTCTATTTCAGGTTCGAATTCCCGCATGATTCTGTCAATTTCTTTTCTCTGAGACTCATTCATCTCTATATCATGAAGAATTCTCCGGATAATCCTGCTGTTAACTGAAGGGGGGCCTCCCTTAATGAAACTGTGGATATGGCTTCGCACGAAGAAGGCGGTCCCGGCTATTCCGACTGCGGCTCCGAATAGAAAGATGAGCAGGAAGCCGATCCATATTCTGTTTTTGCGTTTCACTTCAACTCTTCTCCTTTCTCTGTCCGGTCAGGCCAGGCTGAAGGGGGGCGACATCAGGCACCCGCCCGGGTCCAGGACAAACAGGGCTGAAAGGTCCATATCCGGAATAATGCCGCTGTAGAGCGAATGTGCAAGCAGGAGAAAAGCTGCCACTCCGGCTGCGATGGCCAGCCGCCAGGCGGTTTTCCCGAAGCCTTCGTTCTGATCGAATCCCCCGGGCTTTTCGGATTGGACCTCACGCATCAGTTCATCACGCCACCCTTCAGCCGCGGAGATATCCACCGACTTCCAGGCGGCAAACAGCTTCCTTTCAAAATCATCCATATTCCTTTTACCGGAACTCATAACTTTCTCCTTCTGTTTCGATCATTTTCTCCAGCAATGACCGAAGTTTCTTTCTGGCCCGGTGCGCCCGGACCTTGACATTTGAAGTGCTCCAGTCGAGAAGGGATGCGGCTTCACGTACTGTGCGCTCTTCCAGGTGGACCAGCTCCAGTACCGCCCTGTCCTTCGGTGCGAGCTTTTCCATTGCGGCCATCAGTATCTCCCGGGCCGCCTCCTGCTGCTCTTTCCGCGTGAATGAATCAGTTGATTCATCACTGAGGGTTGCCTTTATCCAGTCTCGGTGCTTTTCACTCAACCTGCTCATCGGCATCTCTCTGGAGCGGTATTTCTTTCGCCAGTAGTCGCAGCAGGCCCTGACAGATATCCCGGCCAGCCAGTGGGAGAAGTCGCTCTCGCCCCGGAATCCTCCCAGCGACCGGTAGGCCCTGATGAATATTTCATGTGCCATCTCATCCACATCCTCGGCGGGCACCCTTCTGGCAGCTATACCGAATACCATACTGCGGTGCCTCTCCACCAGTATTTCGAACCTGCCGGTATTACCCGACAGTACTTCCTCAATTATCTCCCGGTCATTTGGGTCCACAGCTTTCCCCGATATTATTGCTTAATCCGCGAATCATGCATACCGGATCGATCCTTATACCGGCAAAATCTATCACGCACAATTATTATGTCGATTATTAATCTGCTCCGGTTACAGAAGGTGATCATAAAGGCCAGCCGGGCCTGTTTCCCGGGCCGGCTCTCTTTGCTTTTTACATATCTGCCCTTCCTGCCGGACCGTTCAATCGATGAAATTAATGATAGTGGTATTTATAACCCTGGCCCAGATATAGCTTCTCGGGTCATATCCCGCTTCGGTTATGGCATCAGAGTTCTGGAGTATCAGGATAATGCTGCAGTTGGGCTGAGGCCCGCTGATGGATGAGAGCTGCTGTGAACTGAAGGTATAGCTGCCGTCATTATCAGTCATGACATCCACTCCGGTGGTATCGCCACTCTGGGCTATTATGGCCAGCCGCACGTCACCGCCGCAGCTGTGACCCTGCCAGTTTGCCGTGAACCCCGATCTGGAGACATTCCCATAATTAGCCGGGGAGGTAAGATATGGCTCGCACTGAGGAAAATCTATAGATTTGGACAGGGACGGAACATCCTGGCTTGCCGTAATCTCAAAGGTATAACTCTCTCCCGTTACCAGAAAATCGAGCGGTGGCGTGGTCCTGTCATACTTGTACATCCCGGTTATATCATCCCACTCCAGAGTATACTGGTTGCATTCAACCGATGTGGGATGGAGCGGGCTGACAGGGACACAGGGGGCGAATGAACTGTCGAACCGGGCGAACAGGCCATCCGTTCTGACAATTACCGGATCGAAAAATGTCAGGTTCCTTCCCGCTACCAAAAGGGCAAATACCCCTTCTCCTCCCGGTTCGCTCCCGGTGGTGAATCTCCATACCGGCCCGGAAGTCCTGTGGGCGGTTTCATCTTCGGCGGTAACGGACCAGAAATAAGTAGTGGAATCATCAAGGGGGCCGGGTTGGTAAGAGCTTCCGGTCAGCCCATCCGCAAGCAGGGCGGGCGGATTGAGTTCGCCGAAATAGAGATCGTATACCAGGGTGTCCCCCAGATTGGGATCGCTGCACTCCCAGGACAGCGTGGGATTGATGCTCTGCCCGGTGCTCAGGTCGGGTGGCGAGGGGTTTTCCGGAGCTGATGGCGGCATATCCGATGCGGAACAGGTAGTGAAGCTCCAGCTGTTCCCGGTAGTGGAGCTTCCCCCATCCGAAGCCTTCACTCTCCATGTATACTCAGTTTCCGGTTCCAGTGCCTCCGGCAGATCACAGGACATATCGCTCTGCTGGTATGACGATTCCGATCCCCCCTCCGGCTGAATGTATACGGTGAAATCCAGATCGTCGCCATCGGGGTCCGAACACTCCCAGCTGAGGGTTACCAGGGTATCCTGGGCCGTTGCGCCATCTGCCGGAACAGGTGAATGGGGTGAACCGGGGGGGTGCTCCCGTTCCGGTCCCGCTGATTCTTCGGAACAGCCAGCGATAAGTATAACTGCTAGTATAAATGAAAAGAGCGGACTGCTTAACGCTATCTTCTTCATGGCCTTGCCTCCTGATAAGCACGGAAAAGTATAATTTCAGATAGAAAGCTGCGGTTAATCCCGGCGGGGTGATTATAGCAGAAAAAAGATCTCAGGTGTGAGTTAATTTTTTGGTGGGGGGTTTATTCAGAAATTGTATCTGTCCCCGTCGGGATCTATCTTCCTGCGGAGTTTCTTCTTCCGGCCGCGGCGCTTCTTCCTCTCCAGGCGTTTCCGTTCGGAGCTCCTTGTTTTCCTGGTCGGCTTCCTCCCGGGGGAGCGCTCCAGCGCTTTGCGGATAAGCCCGGCGAACCTTTTCATAGCGTCGACCCTGTTTCTTCGCTGCGACCGGAATTGCTGGGAGGAGATGCTCAGGACCCCTTCCCTGTTGATCCTATCCCCCAGCTTTTCCCTGATACGGCTTTTCTGGCTCTCCGATAGAGCACCGGAGGATTCAATATCGAACAGGAGGGTGGCCCTGGTATTCGATCTGTTGACATGCTGCCCCCCCGGTTTACTGGCCCCGGAGAACCTGAATGATATCTCATTGTTCGGTATGGAAAGTTTACTGTTGATCCGGATCATGGTTATCATCGCTCCTTACCGGGCAATTTAACGGAAAAGGCGGATTCTGTAAAGCGCTCTCCCTGCATCCTGAGATGGTCTCGCCTGCTTCTGCCGGCCGGTGCCAGGGGGGAACAATTTCTGTTCTGTTTCGTATTCAACAGGTCAGTGGATAGCAGGCCCTGAACTCAAGCCGCGTCAGGTCCGGCATTTAATGGAATGCGGTTGATTTGATTTTCTTATGGAGTTATGATTGCTGCGATAAAAAGAGCGGCAGCCCGCGCTCAGAGAATGATATTACTGGACGGAATATATCTGCAGGTTATAATATTACTTCCCGGGCCGGGTTCACCTGAAAGGAGAAGGTGAGAAGAACAGGAAATAGCAGAGTGGAAAGAAACTGATCAGGATTGGAGGATGGTAATGAAATCTTTCTTGAAATCTTTCCTTGCTTCGCTACTGGCGATAGTTGTGGTTCTGGGGCTGGTCTTTCTGATATTCGTTGGGATCGCCTCCACCAGGCTGGCTGGTGATAAGGTCGAAGTGAAGGACGGATCGTATCTGGTAATAGATTTATACGGTGAAATACTGGAGTACAGTCCGCCGGTGAATATAATGTCTGAGATTACCGGAGGAGAGCCCGAAACGCTTCAGCGCATACTGGGCAATCTCAGGAAAGCTGAGGTGGATGACCGGATAAAAGGGGTAATACTGAAGGTCTCCGCGTCCAACAACGCCGGCAGGGCCAAGATGCAGGAGATAAGAAACGCTCTGGCCAGGGTCAGGAAGGCGGGAAAGAAGGTATACGGTTACTCCGACAGCATGAACAGGAGTGCTTACTACCTTATCAGCGCCTGCGATTCGATATTCATGCCCAGAACAGGCTATATCAGGTTTACCGGTTTCTCGGTGACATCAATGCATGTCAGAGAGATGCTGGAGAAGCTGGATATAAACCCCCAGATACATAAGATAAAGGATTACAAGTCGGCCGCTGAGATGATTCTCAGAAAGGATATGTCAGAACCGGCCCGTGAGAACAAGAAGTGGATGCTGGAAGAATACTGGGATATGTACGCTTCCTCAATCGAGCAGGACCGCGGCATTTCCGCGAATCAGCTGGCCGGCATCATGGAAAGGGCAGCTTTCCAGGTGGAAGAGGCCAGAGAGATGGGTCTGATAGACAGTGTGATGTACTGGGATGAAATAGAGAATATGCTAAAGGAGGGGGATGAGGACCTCAAGACTATCAGCCAGGGAAGGTACGCCAAAATAAGCCCGCGGACCCTGGGGCTTAAAGGTGACATGAAAATAGCCGTAGTCCACGCCCAGGGGACCATAGGAGGAAGAAAGAGCAAGATAGACCCGATGCTGGGATTGATGATGGGTCATGAATCGGTGATAAGGGATATCAGGAAGGCCAGGGAAGACGACAAGGTTGCCGCCATTGTCTTCCGGGTGGACAGTCCCGGTGGGGAGGCCCTGGCAAGCGACCTGATCGGTCACGAGGTCGAGATTACCACCGCGGTCAAACCGGTGGTGGTTTCGATGGTAGATGTTGCTGCCAGCGGAGGTTATCATATATCTTACCGGGCAGACAGGATTGTCGCCGACGAGATGACCCTGACCGGCTCGATAGGTTCTATCAGCGGCAAGATGAATATAGCAGGGCTGGAGAAGAAACTGGGGATTACTCATGATTTCGTCTCCAGGGGCCCGAACGCTCTGATGTATTCGCCATACAAGGATTTCACAGAAAAGCAGTGGGAGATATACAAGAAAGAGCACTGGGCTGGATTCAACGCCTGGCTCCGGGATGTTGCCGAGCACCGGGGAATGTCCTTTGAGGAGGCGGAAAAGCTGGCCCATGGAAGGGTCTGGACCGGCCGCCAGGGGCTTAGTAACGGGCTTGTAGACGAGGTTGGAGACCTCAGCCGTGCGATAGAGCTCGCCGCGGAGCTTGCGGGCCTTGAAGAGGATGAGGAGGTCACTCTGGTTCACTATCCGGTTAAAAGGACCCTTTTCGAGAAGATCATGAGCGGAAGTTCCTTTACCGCTACAGCCAAATACGTGGTCTACCGGTTCATCCGCGACGATATCGCCCAGACCTGGGATATGCTCAAATCCAGGGATATGCATATGATAGACTACAGGTTGGTAGATTAGACTGCTGAATTGCGGGGACGCCTCGATCTTTAATGACCGGCAATCCCGTTATGGAGTATTAATCCGACCCCGGGGGCTGAACCCCCCGGGGTGTTTTTGCTGAGGGAGGCTGATTTGAAATATTATCGTTTTAAGACCGCTATCGCAGTTCTGCTGACCTTTTCCGCTCTATGGTGCAAACCGGCACCATGCGGGGCTTATGACAGGCCTGCCGGGGATATTAACGGCTCGCGCTCTGCTGTAGTTGCCAGGTCCGGGATGGTATGTGCCTCACAGCCATTGGCGGTCCAGGTTGGCCTGGATATATTAAAAAAAGGCGGCAGCGCGGTGGATGCCGCCATTGCGGTAAACGCCGCCCTGGGGCTGATGGAGCCGGTTGCCTGCGGTATCGGCGGCGACCTTTTTGCTATCGTCTGGGATGCCGAAAGCGGCAGGATGTACGGCCTTAACGGGAGCGGCAGGTGTCCGAAGCTTCTGACCGCCGAAAAAATAAAGGCGATGGGACATTCCAGGGTCCCATTCTACGGTGCCGTTCCTCAGACAGTGCCCGGATGTGTGGACGGCTGGTTTGAGCTTCACCGGAAGTTCGGCAGTCTGGAAATGGGAGAACTGCTTGCCCCGGCGATCAGCTACGCCAGGGAAGGGTTCCCGGTATCAGAGATAATCGCTTACTACTGGAAGAGGGGAGCGGCCCGCCTGAAGGATTACCCCAATTTTGCCAAAACCTATATGCCGGACGGAAAAGCTCCTGCCCCCGGCGAACTGTTCCGGAACCGGGATCTCGCCCGTACCTATGAGATGATTGCGGAGGGTGGAAGAGATGTATTCTACCGGGGGGAGATAGCGGAGATAATAGACCGGTTCGAGAAACGGATAGGAGGATTCCTGAGGCTTGAGGACCTGAGAGCACATACCTCAACCTGGGTAGACCCGGTGAGCGTGGATTACCGGGGATACCGGGTATGGGAGCTTCCTCCAAACGGGCAGGGTATAGCCGCGCTTCAGATCCTAAATATTCTCAGCGCCTATGACCTGAAGGGGATGGGACACAACTCGGCCCGGTACCTTCACCACCTTATAGAGGCCAAGAAGATAGCTTTCGAGGACAGGGCCCGCTATTATGCCGATCCGGAGTTCAGTAGAATACCGGTGAAGAAACTGATATCCAGGGAATATGCAGAAATCAGGAGAGAACTGCTGGACCCGCGAAGGGCAAGACGCAGCATCGAACCGGGGGATATCGTTATTGAGACCGGGGAGACCACCTACCTGACCGTGGTTGACAGCGAGAGGAACTTCGTCTCGCTGATACAGAGTAACTACGCGGGATTCGGTTCCGGCCCTGTCCCGGACGGCCTTGGATTCTGTCTCCAGGACCGGGGCGCTCTGTTCAGCCTGGACCCGGAACACGCGAACTTTCTCCAGCCGGGGAAGAGGCCTTTTCATACTATAATCCCCGCCATGGTGACCAGGCAGGAAGAACCGGTATTTTCCTTCGGGGTGATGGGAGGGGCGATGCAGCCCCAGGGGCATGTCCAGATCCTGTGCAATATTATCGATTTCGGGATGGGTGTTCAGGAAGCGGGCGATGCTCCGCGCTTCAGGCATATCGGATCATCCCAGCCAACCGGTGAAGTGATGGAAGATGGGGGCAGGGTGGCTCTGGAGTCGGGTATTCCTCCGGAGGTAATCAGGGAGCTGATCTCCATGGGGCACCGGGTGGTAAAATCGAACGGCGGGTTCGGGGGGTATCAGGGTATCTGGTACCACCGGGAAAACGATCTCCTGCACGGCGGAACCGAGTCCAGAAAGGACGGCTGCGCCGCAGGATACTAGTAAGGACCACCTCTGGAACTCTCTTCTCGGGGGGGAGCAGGTGCACACGTTCGCTATAATAGCATAATTGCAACGTTACCCTTGCTTTAATCTCCACCTGTTATTATTATAAAGCGGAGAGCCGGGTGCCGGCGCTGGTCGGCTGAATTATATCAGGGATGACGATGGAAGAGATAAATCAGATCATACTGGACAGTATCGTGGACGGGGTCTTCACTGTGGACCTCAACTGGAGGATCACCTACTTCAACGCTGCCGCAGAGAGAATTACCGGTATACCCTCGGAGGAGGCGGTGGGCAGGTTATGCGCTGAGATCTTCAAGGCGGATGTCTGCGAGGGCGCCTGCGTGATGAAGAGAACCATGGATACCGGGGAACCGATATCGAATGAGACTGTGAAGATTATCCGTTCTGACGGCAAAACGCTCAGGGTTTCCGTATCTACCGCCCTGCTCAAGGATAAGGAGGGTAATGTAGTTGGCGGAGTAGAGACCTTCAGGGACCTTTCCACCGAGTTTGAACTTAGGAAGAAACTCACCAGGAGTTACAGTTTCGAGGATATAGTGAGCAAGAACCACCGGATGCAGGAGCTGTTCGATATACTCCCGGACCTTGCCGAGAGCGACAGTACCGTTCTGATCGAAGGGGAGAGCGGGACCGGGAAGGAGCTCTTTGCCAGGGCTATTCACAGCCTTAGTTACCAGAGGGAGGGCCCCATGGTAACGGTTAACTGCGGGGCACTCCCGGATACCCTGCTCGAGTCAGAACTGTTCGGTTACAGAAAGGGTGCTTTCACTGACGCCCGCAGGGACAAACCGGGCAGGTTCGCCATGGCGGAAGGGGGGACGATCTTCCTGGATGAGATAGGTGAGATCTCACCAGCGATGCAGGTAAGACTGCTCCGGGTTCTGCAGGACGGGGTATATGAGCCGCTGGGAAGCAATCAGCCTGTCCATTCCGATGTCCGGGTGATAGCCGCTACCAACAGCAGCCTGGAAGATCTAGTGGAGGAGGGTAAATTCAGAAAGGATCTATATTACAGGATTAATGTGGTAAGTATGAATATCCCCCCTTTGAGGGAAAGAAGGGATGACATCCCGCTGCTGGCCGATCACTTCATAGAC
>WJIX01000313.1 GCA_014730075.1 bacterium
GGTTAAACAATATCTCCGCTCGGAAATCGATTTTGCCGCATCCCTGCTTTCGGAGGGAGAGAAAGCGCTGGAGTTGGGGTGCGGATATGGCCGGGTGTGTTTTAGGCTGGCCCTGAGCGGGGCAAAAATGATAGGAATAGACAGTTCCATGGAGAGCCTGAAATTGGCGCGCCGGCTGGCCGGGGGAGGCAGGAGGTGCGAATTCGCCGGGATGGATGCCTTCCAGATGGGGTTTGCAGATTCCGTATTCGATGCGGTAATCTGCGTCCAGAATGGTGTATGTGCGATAGGTGCCGATCCGGAGGCGCTGCTGAGAGAGGGTCTGCGGGTTACTCGTTCCGGGGGGAAGGTTATCTTCTCAACCTATTCCGCGTCATTCTGGCCCTTCAGACTTGAATGGTTCGAGGCCCAGTCGGCAGAGGGTCTGGTAGGGGAGATCGACAGGGATAAAACGGCGGGTGGGACCATAGTATGCACGGATGGGTTGCGCCTCGAAATGCTGAAACCGGAAGATTTAATCGAACTGGGCTCAGTAATGGGACTGGAGACAGATATTACCGAGGTGGACGGTTCCAGCGTATTCGGAGTCTGGACCGCCCCCGGAGAAGAGTAATTCTTTGAGGGATGATTTGTCGGGCAGCCCAAACCGCGAGGAATCAGGATGTATGGAGTGACAGGCATATTCCTGCCGGCTATATTTCTCTTTTCAGGATGGGGAGAGAGAGGAGTTGAAGAGAATGTCAAACCGCGGGAATTGACAGATACCGACCGGAAAGATGAGGAGTACGGAGTGATCCACAACGGAGCAGCTTTTGAAACAGAAATGATGCAGAAGATATAGTTGAGAGGATAAGTACCCGGATGGCATTCAGAGAAGGAGAATATGACCTGACCGACCCGGAGCTGGTCTCGGCAATCGATGACCTTCCAATCTGGTCAGCTCCCTTCGGGATGAAAATTCTGGAGGTGGTTGATTTGCGTAGAGGTATAAATGTGCTGGATATTGGCTGTGGGAGCGGGTTCCCGGCCGTCGAACTCTCTCAGAGGCTGGGCCATGACTGCGGAATTCACTGCGTAGATCCATGGAAGGAGGCATGCGACCGCCTGGGAAGAAAGATCAGGGCCTGGGGAATAGATAATATCGAGGTGCACAGGATCAGGGCGGAGCATCTCCCTTTCCCCGGGTCTGTTTTCGACCTGGTCATATCCAGTAACGGTATAAATAATGTGGATGATGACAGGCAGGTGATCTCTGAGATTTCCAGAGTTTCACGCGGGGGAGCGCAGATGGTGATAGCGGTAAACCTGCCGGGCACCATGGCGGAATTCTACCAGGTATTCAGAACGCTGCTGTTGGATAAGAATATGAACCGCGAGTTGGAGGGGCTTGAGAGGCACATATTCGCCAAGAGAAAACCGCTGGAATACACTCTGGAGCTTATTTCCAGCTCGGGTTTTACGGTCAGGGATATCTACCGGGACTCCTTCCGTATGCGCTACATGGACGGCACGGCGATGATGAACAATTTCTTCATAAGGCTCGCCTTTCTGCCCTGCTGGAAAGAGTTGATAAACAGTTCTCAGCGGGAGACGATCTTCCGGCAACTCGAAGCGGAGCTGAATAAGGTTGCGGGCAGGCAGGGGTGCCTCACCCTGACTGTCCCATGGGTATGTATCGATGCAAGAAAGGACCGGGAGTGAACAGGAAAGATGAAAAATTAATTGAAGGGCATTTCAGGGGTTTATGGGTCGGTACTGGTATAATTGAGTATCCTCTTTTTCATGAGATTTATCAGCACTCCCTGAATGCGAAAAAACGGGGAGATTTGTGATGAAAAGAGAGAGGACCACTGGAATATGGCTGGTGGGTATCGCCGAAGCTGCCTTTGGCCTGGTGATGGCGCTCCGTACTTTCAACGGGCTGATCAGAATGCTCAGCCGCTTTTCCGTAACAGCCGAAATTGCAGGGATTCTTCCCTCTATTGTTGCTGTTCTGCACCCGGCGGTCTATCTTTTTCTCCTGGCTGGTGCCGTATGGCTGCTTTTCATGGATGAGAGGGGAAGAAAATTGCTGATGGCAGCTATCTCTGTTAACCTCGCGGTCTATCTTTTCAGCATGGTCCGTTACTGGAACTTCGTTTCGAAGATGGAAGAAGCTGCTTACCCGCACGGTGGGACGCTGGCGGCCAGGAGCAGTATTATACCAGTCTATATAATCTTCATCCTGCAGATTGCAGCCCTCTGTTTCATAAGCAGGCCGGCGGTGAGAGAACATTTTGAATAGATCTTTTTCTCTTTGAATGGCGGCCCATTTCTGGGATTATGAACGGAGAGGCCTGAAGGCGTGACTTGATATATTACATACAGGAGGAAATATGCTAAAGGTTTTTGCGGCGGCTACCCTGATTGCGGTTTCTATTTTTGGTTGCGGGGAAAAGGAGCAGAAATCTTCGGCAGCGGCAGCCGAGGTCAGATTTGAAGATCTCATCCAGGAGAATGGAGTGGTATACCGGAAGGGCAGTGAAATCCCTTTCACCGGTAAGGCGGTGCGGGAATACCAGGATGGCAGGAAGACCCTGACTGAATTCAAGGATGGCAGGGGTAACGGAAGCTCTGTTCTCTGGCACCCCAACGGGCAGAAAGCGATGGAGGTCAACCTGGTTGACAACAAACCGCATGGGGTAATGATCAAGTATGATCGGAACGGTGATGAGATCTCCAGGGTGGAATATCTGAACGGAGATCCGGTCAAACCTCAGTAGTGTGGTCCCGGGCCCGAAAAGGTGCCAGTCCTTCGTCAACCTCAAAACAGGAGAATTCGGCAATGGAAGTTCTTGTAGTATACGATTCCTTCTTCGGAAATACCGAGGAGGTGGCCGAATCTATAGCAGGAGGTATCCGCTCCGAACGCGGGGTGGAAACAGCCCGAACATCAGATATAACTCCGGATATGTTGAACGGCCTTGAGTACCTGATAGTTGGCTCACCCACCCGGCAGTTCAAGCCGACGGGAGGGGTGAGGGAATTTGTCTCCGCGATACCCCGCCATGGCCTCTCAGGTATCAGGGTGGCTGCCTTCGATACCAGGATAGATATGGATAACCAGGCTTCCGGTTTTCTGAGATTCATGGTACGGATATTCGGATATGCCGCAGGCTCCATATCGGCAAAACTCAGGAAGAAGGGGGGAACCGTGGCTGCTTTGCCGGAAGGTTTTATAGTGGAGGGGACGGAGGGGCCGCTCAGGGA
>WJIX01000022.1 GCA_014730075.1 bacterium
AGATGACTGATGTTCTCAATGAATTTCCGGAGCTTATCGATCCCCGGACCAAAAGGCCGATCATGGAAAGAACCATCCTGATAGCGAACACATCCAATATGCCGGTAGCTGCCAGGGAAGCATCTATCTACACCGGTATCACCCTGGGAGAATATTACCGGGACCAGGGATACCATGTAGCTATAATGGCTGATTCCACTTCACGCTGGGCGGAAGCGCTAAGGGAGCTCTCCGGCCGGATGGAAGAGATGCCGGCGGACGAAGGCTATCCCGCTTACCTTCCCACCAGGCTGGCACAGTTCTACGAGAGAGCGGGTATGGTATCTTCATTCTCGGGGAAAGAAGGCTCCATAAGTATTGTTGGCTC
Organism: bacterium; assembly: GCA_014730075.1. Lineage (GTDB taxonomy): Bacteria > Krumholzibacteriota > Krumholzibacteriia > Krumholzibacteriales > WJIX01 > WJIX01. The sequence continues at coordinate 368 of WJIX01000022.1, forward strand.
TGTATCCCCCCCCGGCGGAGATTTCTCCGAGCCGGTTACCCAGCATACCAAGAGGTTTGTAAGGTGCTATTGGGCCCTGGACCGCCAGCTTGCCAACGCCCGCCATTACCCGGCTATTTCCTGGCTGGACAGCTACAGCGAGTATGTCGACGAGATCAGCGGCTGGTGGAAGGAGAAGTCCGGAGGGATGTGGAAGGAGCTGCGGAGAAGGGTAATGGACCTGCTCCAGCAGGAGGGAAAGCTGCAGCAGGTGGTCAAGCTGGTCGGGCCGGATGTCCTGCCCGACTCTCAGAGGATAGTGCTGGAAACATGCACCATGTTCAAGAACGCTTTCCTCCAGCAGAACAGCTTCGACAGGATAGATATGTACTGCGCCCCCGAGAAGACCATCAAGATGTTGCAGATCATCCTGGATTTCTATGAAATGGGAGTAGAGAACATAAAGAAAGGTGCCAATATTCACCAGTTAAAACAGCTGAGGGTGGTTTCCGAGATAAACAGAATAAAATTCAATATCTCCAATGAAGAGATCGAAAAAATCGATGAACTCAGGGATGAGCTGAAGAGGGAAATGAATCAGATCGAGGAGATGTTCGGTTAGAAAATGGTGGAGGTCATGACGGAAAATAATCTGGAGAGAGGGAAAGAGTACGTAGGGATAGATGAGATATCCGGCCCACTGGTGGTCATACGGGGCGTTCATAATGTGGGGTATAACGAACTGGTGGAGGTAGTGGATGAGGATGACCGTATAAGGCTTGGGATGATCCTGGAAAGCAGCGAGGGGGCGGCGGTGATTCAGGTATTCGAGGGTACCTCCGGGCTTTCCATACCCGGGACGAGAGTTCGCTTCAGGGGAGAACCACTGAAGTTCGGGGTCAGCGGTGAGATCCTGGGAAGGGTATTCAACGGACTGGGTCAGCCGGTGGACGGGGGCCCTCAGCCCAGGGAAAAACTCAAGATGAATGTCAACGGTCTGCCAATCAATCCCACCGCAAGGGAGTATCCCAGAGAATTCATACAGACCGGAATATCGGCGATAGATGGAATGAATACCCTGGTACGGGGACAGAAACTGCCTATATTCTCCGGGACGGGACTGCCCCATAACCGTATCGTCGCGCAGATTACCCGTCAGGCCAGGATTATGGGTGAGGACAGCTCCTTCGCTGTGGTCTTTGCCGCCATGGGTATCAAGCATGACATTGCCAAGTACTTCATCAGGAATTTCGAGGAATCGGGAGTGCTTGAGAAGGTGGTCATGTTCCTCAACCTGGCGGATGACCCTTCGGTAGAGAGGCTGGTTACTCCAAGAACCGCGCTTACCGCCGCAGAGTATCTCGCATTCCATAATAATATGCATGTTCTGGTTATTCTTACCGATATGGCCAATTACTGCGAATCTCTCCGGGAAATATCCACGGTAAGAGAGGAGATACCGAGCAGAAAGGGTTACCCCGGTTACCTCTACAGCGATCTCTCCGAACTCTACGAGAGGGCCGGCATGGTAAAAGGGAAGGAAGGCTCCATTACCCAGATGCCGATGCTGACTATGCCGAACGACGACATCTCGCACCCGGTCCCTGACCTGACCGGATATATTACCGAGGGGCAGATAGTGCTGGAGAGGGAACTGGAGCAGAGGAATATATATCCCCCCATCGCGGGACTCCCCTCGCTGTCGAGGCTGATGAAGGATGGTATCGGCGAAGGACTGACCAGGGAGGACCACGCGCACGTGGCCAGCCAGCTCTTTGCCGGATATTCCCATGTAAAGGATGTAAGGGCTCTGGCAGCGGTTATAGGAGCGGAGGAGCTGACACCCCTGGATAAGATATATCTGGAGTTCGGGGACAGGTTCGAAAGGGAGTTTCTCAGCCAGGAGGAGTACGAGGACCGAAGCATAATAGAGACACTCGATATCGGCTGGCAGGTCCTTTCCCACCTTCCCAAGGACGAGTTGTACCGGATATCTGAAGAGGAGATTAATAAATATTACGGCAAGGGTGACTAGAGCCGGAAAGCTGAGCATGATATGGCTAAGTATGAAGTAGCTCCAACCAAGACCAACCTGATGAAGATAAAGCGGAACCTGGGATTCGCGCAGGAGGGTTGGGAACTGCTCGATCAGAAGAGAAAGATCCTGACTGTTGAGCTGATGGGGCTGATAGATACAGCCGTGGAAGCGCAGGAGATAGCGGAGGAAAAGCTCAAGGCCGCATTCGAAGCGCTGGACCAGCTGACCCTGAGAATGGGCCGCAGGGAAATAGACCTCACCGCCCTGGGGGTCAATATCGAATCTGACATCAACATTTCACAGAGGCGGGTAATGGGAGTTTCCCTTCCTACCGTAAAGGTCAGGTTCACAGATAACCCTCCATATTTCGCGGCGCCTGAGAGCAGCGTGTGGCTGGATGAGACGATCAAGAGGTTCCGGGAGGTTCTGCATCTTCTGGGAGAACTGGCCGAAGCGAGAATATCGCTGGTAAGGCTCTCCAGGGAGGTGGCCAAGACCACCAGGCGGGTCAATGCCCTTGAAAAGATATTCATTCCTGATTACAAGGAAACACTTAAATACATAGAGATGTCTCTGGAGGAATCGGAAAGGGAAGCGTTCTTTGTCCTTAAACTGGTGAAGGACCGGCTCTCCCGCAAAAAAGGGGAAATCTATGAGTGATGCTAATCCCTTGGGAAATATTCTTCTATATATTGATGGAAGCGATAATTCGTTAGTCGCGGCAAGGATGGCCATAGCGATGTCGAAAGTGTACGAATCCAATCTGAGGGTTATATATGTGGTCAATGAAAAGCTGCTTAATGAACTCCTCAAGGCGAAGGTCTTTGTACAGATGGAAAAGATGGATTACGAGAGGGACCTGGAAGAGGACGGCAAGAGGTATTTGAATTATGTAGTCAAGCTTGCCGATGAGAAGGGTGTCAGAGTGGAAACGGTCCTGAAAAAGGGAGTGGTCCATGAGGAAGTTTCCAGGGAGGTGGATGAGTACGGGGCAGATCTGGTTATACAGGGTGAGCTGGGAGAGATACACAGCCTGAAGGATTCATTCTACGAGGAGGGGGAGAGGATTGTAAGAAAAGCCCCCTGCCCGGTAATGGTGGTAAGGGACCGTGACCGGGTTGAGCGTATCTACGATTCTCTCTAGGATTCGGCGGGGGTTTTTATCGTACTTGATTTTCAGTACCGAATTAATTATTTTCGCGTAAACCAGATTCAGATATGATTCAGAGGCAGGTACTAAATGAAATTAACAGATTATATCGATCCGAAGTGCATTAAAGTAGACCTATCCAGCCAATATAAAGAGGAAGTAGTAGAGGAACTGGTTTTCCTGCTGGCCGACTGTATCGACGGTAAGGTCGATCCCGATGCTGTATATAACGCGGTAATGATGAGAGAGAGTGAAGGAAGCACTGGTCTGGAAAAAGGGATTGCCATTCCCCATGCCAAGTGTGATTACGTGGACCGGCTCAGGATAGCCATAGGGATCTCCAGGGATGGAATCGATTTCGATTCGCAGGATGGAGAGCCCTCTAAACTCTTTTTCCTTATGGTGGCTCCCCGAAACGAAGCGGGTCCGCACGTTCAGGCGATTGCCAGGATTGTAAAGATTACCACCATGGAAGGGGTAAAGAGCAAGCTCCTGAAGGCTAACAATGCCGAGAGAGTAATTGAGATAATCAACGGCATTGAAAACGGCGGCTGATTGCACTCATCCTTATTCTTTTTATGAAAATATCAAATAATGAGAAGGTGATCGGTTATTTCGGATTCCCCTCCCGGAGGATTCTCGGCGAGGCGAGAAAAAGGTATGGGGAGAGGCTGGAATTGGTGGACCTTGATGTGGCAGTGGGCGCTCCTGATTCAGGTCTGCTCAATACCACCACGTGCAGGATTATCGCCAATGTAATCGATAATGCGGTATATCTTTCCGGACGGCTTGCCGCTGTGGTTGCCGACGTGGGGGAGAGCAAGTGCGACCGGGGCAGGCATGCAGCTTTTCTTCTCAGGGAGATGGGATTTGAAGTGATGGAATCCAGGTTTCCCAGGGATGAATTCGAGAACAGGGATCTGATCTACTCAACCGGCAGGGGGCCTCTGCCGGACAGGATCAACGCCATTATGGATACCGTGGTTGATCCCACCGACCCGGGACGGGAAGCGGTAACGAGTTGCGAGCCCACACACGGGTTCTGGGGCGTGCCTCCCAATGATTTCAGGATCCTTGAGGTATTCCCCGAAACCACCCACATATTCGGATGGACACGCTGCGTGGAAGCGGGAAGGCCCGGGGATCTCGAAATGGAATGTTACGTTGAAGAAGGGTTGCCAACTGTTTTCTTCGCCCAGAGTTTCTGCGCCAAGCAGGACCTGGCACACCATCTGGCCGGCAGGAACAACGGGCTGTACGTGGATTGCCACCGGAGCGTCAACCATTCGATACTTTCGAAGGTGGAAGCTTTTATCAAGTTGTCGTAGAATATATATTTTTAACCGGCCTGACCGGCTTAGGGCGATTCGGAGAATGAAATGTTGCTCGCCGACTGCGGCAGTACCTGGACAAAGATTTACGATACCGAGAATGATACTCTGCGGATAATTCAGACCAGCGAGATGGTGGAGTGTAATAACTGCCATTTTGCTATTGCCACCGGTCATAGTGCCAGGAGCAGGTGTAACCTGTTCAGGAACGAACTGCTGGCCCTGGCTTCCGGGGCTAGAGCTATGGTTGACAGCTCCAGTTTCACCGTTGTGGATGTGGGGGGAAGGGATATCAAGCTGATATCGATCGAAAACGGCAGGATAGGAAAGATAGACTGGAACCTTGCCTGCGGGTCGACCACCGGGGCTACCATAGAGCTTCTGGGTAGATATTACGGGATAGATTTTTCTGAAATGGAGCCTTCGGATGAGTGGATTAATGTGACCTGTGGAGTATTTGGTATGGAGAAAGTGCTTGAGTTTGTATCCACCGGGGGATTACCCTCGGAGGGGCTGGCCCGTTTTATCCATGGCCTGGTCAGGAATGTACATAATTTCGCGGGCAGACCCAGAAGACTGTATCTATCCGGGGGGTTCTGTGAGAACAGTTGCTTCGTAGGGACCATGGAGAAGTACTGCGAGGTAATACCTCTTGGAAGAGCGGTACTGGTGGAAGGTCTCAAGGCCGTTCAGGATGAATAACCGCCGGAGGTGGTCAGTAAGATGATCAGTATATCGGTACTGAAGAAATGTGGGATAAGAAGAACGATACCGGCGGTACTTACCCTTTTTATCATAATTATATCCCTGCAGGTGAGTTCCTGCAGGCGGCTCGCTTATTCGACTGTTACCTTTGACGGCAGCCCCGAAGATGACCTTCAGTTGAAAGCCCATATATTGTCTGATCCGGAGGAGATCAATCAGCTCTTTCACTCCTTCCTCCCCGACTCGGGAATTCTTCCCGTTCAGGTGGGTGTCAGAAATAACAGTGATGGCGCTGTGATAATTCAGGGAAGCCCGGTTCACGGCCTGAAAGGGGAGCTTTCCGGGTTCGAGTTGATCGTTGACTCCGGCGGCGAAATACCTCTTACCCCGATGGAGGTAGTATCGATAATGAAGGGTGAAAGCAGCAGCGGTTACAGGCGAAAAGGTGTCGGCAGGACCACCGCCGGTATTATTTTCCCGCCTCTTGGTGCATATTACATATATGACGAGGCCACTGTTGGGAGGTTATTCAGGCCCCTGACCGATAGATCGTTCTTCTGCACCCGGAACGGCTTCTTCTTTGATC
>WJIX01000314.1 GCA_014730075.1 bacterium
GATATAGAGTGGAAATAGACGGGATTATTTCCGCAGTGGAGAAGAGCAGCGGGATAGACAGCAGGATGTTGCTGAAATATATCGTATCAGCCGGAAGTTCGCTTTTGGAGGTGGGAGTGGAGAGCCGCCTGCGGGAGGCTCTTTCCCGGAAGCTGGAACAGGCCGCTAAACAGCTTTCCAATGGATCATCCGGCACTGATATTGCAATCAGGACCATAAGTATGAAGGACCAGAAGCTGCTGGCGGTAAAAGCGGGTACGCTGAATGTAAGGGCCGGGCCATCCGCGGAATCGGAACTTATAACCCAGTTGCTGGCAGGGGAGCAGCTCGGTGCCTTCCACCTGCACAACGGGTGGTATCTGGTAAGGATGTCAGATGGTTATTGCGGGTGGGTCAGAAGCAGCGGTGTCCTGGGGGTAAACCGACGGAATCTGGAAGATTACAGCAGGAAAGTTAATAAAATGGTCGTTTCCAACATAGCGCCGGTATATTCGGAGCCGGACAGCAGGAGCAGCAGAGTGGAAGAACTGGTGGCGGGCACCCGTATCGCCTCGGATAATACCGGCGATAAAAGATTTCTCAGAGTGAACTTCCTTTCCGGAGGGACCGGATTTATACCTGCCCGTGACACTCTGGATATCAGGGCTGATCTGCCTTCTCCGGAGAATGTTCTGCGCAGGGCAGCCGCTTTCATGGGGGTCCCTTATCTCTGGGGGGGGACTACCAGCCGTGGTTTCGACTGTTCAGGCCTGGTCAGGAGAGTTTTTGATATGGAGGGAGTGGTTCTTCCCAGGGATTCCGACCTCCAGGCTGAAGCGGTTCTCGGGATAGACCCGGCGGAAGCTATTGATAACAGACCGGGATCGCTTCTCTTTTTCGGTGAAACCGGTACCATTAACCATGTTGCAATATCTGCCGGCGGGGGTAATTTTCTTCACTGCAGGGGAATGGTCAGGATTGACAGTTTCGAGCTGCCGGATGCGCCGTTCAGCAGGAAGGATGTACGCAAAGCGGGCCTGGTACTGACCGGGGAATCCCCTCCGAAGCGGCGTCAGGGTGGAAGTGATTTGTTATTTTAATGTTAAAAAAATGGAAAAAATTTCAAAAAAACTGTTGACAGAGTATTTAAGCTGGTATACTTTACGGCAAAAATAAGGGTAAGTGTGGATTTTACTGTGCAAAAACTGATTTCTGCAGTAAACAGGCCGGTATTTACCGGCGGAAAGGAGTTCACGGAACCGACTGGTGACATCAACTGATGAAAGGGGGGATAAGAGACAAATGGGTATGCTAAAGTACCCTGTATTAATTGGTTAATCGGAACTATCCGCATTGAGCGGTGAAATAGAGAAGTTCCTGGATGTTCCCCATGTGGGGGAACAGATTACAGGAGGTTATAATGAAAAGGTTTTTCGCAATTACTCTGGCCGCCATCATGATTGCTGCTGTTGCAGCTCCTTCGATGGCTACCGAGAGCAGGCTCCAGGCAATGGGCGGCGTCGGCAAGTATGTCGAGGACGACGCCAACATATTTGACTGGCCGGCCACTCTCCCCTCCTACGCCAATCTCTTCAGTGCCGACATCATGGTCGATGATCACTGGGCCATGTACGGTCTGACCAAGAGCATAGGCGAATACGGAGACTACGGTACTTTCGGTATCTTCTTTACAGATGAGATGGATGGACCGAATGATTACTACGGCATGGATCCCTGCGGTGATGAGATGTGGAGCAACGGCTCTGCTTTCAGCAGCTGGCTCCACTCCAAGTGGATGCTGATGTACGGTTACGAGATCGACGAGAATATGTCGATCGGTCTCAAGTTCATCCGCGCCAGCGAGAGCATGACATTCGATTATGATACCCTCGCCCTTGAGGATAAGCGCGCCTATACTACCATAGGTGCCAGTTTCCGGATGGAAGCGAACGAGGATATGTACTTCGACATCGGATTCGACTACACCATGGCGAGCAGGACGGACAACCTGGATTACGATTATCCGTTCCCCTGCGATGACATCTACGAGGAAGCCTGTGGTGAGATCACAGACGACCCCGGCTATGACATGAACTTCCGCGGCCGAGTATTCTATACCTGGACCGACATGATCACACTGGTTCCCTACGTCGGATTCCGTATGTCGGAATTCAACTATGCCTATGAGGATGAAGATTGCGGTGACATGGCTATGATGGGGATGAAGGGTATGCAGTTCGACCTTGGAATAGCTGCCAACATGATGGTCAATGAAGACAACATGATTGTCTTCGCCATCGAGCCTTTCAAGTACACCAAGATGGAACCGTCGGAATACCACGAAGATTTCGATGGCGAAATGACCGGAACGGAAAGAGTTCTTCCCGGATTCGTGCTCGGCCTCGAATCGGATGTAAGGGACTGGCTCACCGTCCGCACCGGCTGCACCAAGATGCTTACCACCATGAAGGGTGAAGAGGATGACGGCGAGGAAGTAGCCGAAGTAAGCTGGACCGACACCGATTTCGAATGGTATCTCGGACTGGGCTTCCACGTGGGAGACTTCACCATCGACTGTCTGATCGACAGGGAAGTTCCTTTCATGATGGGCTACTGGCTGACCGGTTATGGTAGCTATGAAGGTGAATACGATACTCCGATCTACAGGATATCCACCATCTACAGCTTCTAGTACCGTTTGAGCCGGAAAGTCAATTAATTGAGCGGGGGGTTATTATTAACCCCCCGCTTTTTTTGTTTCCGGTCCGTAAATTGCTCTGATTGTATAGATTGCACAGTCTTTTTGTTGAAATCGACCGCTTCCCCCCTTCCGGGGAAGGCTTGCTGGAGTATCTATTGTATTTTTTCTACTATATACCTGTCGGGCTGGACATAAAAAGGGTCAGAAGGGCACCGGTTACAATATTTCTGATAGCTGTTTCAGTGCTGGTTTTTCTCCTTTACCGCTATATGCCCGCTTCGGGGGGGTTCAGGGCGGTCAACCTGCTCTTTCTCCCCTCGGACCCCAATCCCGCCACCGCGCTGACCCACGCTTTCTTCCATACCGGCTGGGTTCACCTTATTGGCAACATGGTCTACCTCCTCATTTTCGGCAGGGCCCTGGAGGACCGGTTCGGCCCGGGCAGGTACTTCCTGATTTTCGCCCTCTCGGCGATGGCGGGCGCCTATGCGCACCTGTTTCTTGTCAGGATCTGGAGCCCTTCTTTTATCAATACCGCAGTGGGCGGAGCTTCCGGGGCCACCTCCGGGCTGCTGGGCGCATTCCTGGTTAGATTCTATTTCGCCAGGATAGAGGTCGCTTACTGGGTGTTCATGCCCCTTCAGGCGGTAAATCGTGCTGGAAAAAAATATGTTCCCGCGGTAATCGGGGTTATCGTCTGGTTCGTCTACCAGGCGGTCTACGCACTGATACAGTTCCATGGGGCGGGAATGTCCGTCGCCTACGGTGTCCACGTGGGCGGATTCCTCTGCGGGATCCTGCTGGCCCTTCTTTCAGGGGCCGCGGCGGATGCCGCCAGGGAGAGGTACCTGGTGAGGGCCAGGGGCTATTTCAGGCGGTCCACCTGGTATGCCGCCCAGGGCCAGTACATAAAGTACCTGGAGAGGGTGCCCGGTGATTGTGATGTGCGGACCGAACTCGCAAGGGCATATATCTGTGCCGGTGACTACGGGCAGGCTCAGGAGCAGTACCATAAAGCTATCAGGGGTCTTCTGAGGCGGGGAGAGAGGGGAAGGGCCGAGGAAGTATTTTCCCAGGCGATAAAGGGGGTCAGGGGCTTCAGAATGGATGAAAGAGAGTTTCTGGACCTGGCCTTCGGAGCTGAGAGAGCCATGAAGTATCACTGCGCGGCCGCCGCGTACGAACACTTCCTGCAAACCTATCCCATATCGGACCAGGCCTCCTTCGTTCTCCTCCGTCTTGCCGGTCTTCAGAAGGGTAGGTTGAATCAGGCCGCGAAAGCGGCTGATAACTACCGGAGGATAATATCTGATTTCCCTTATAGCGA
>WJIX01000315.1 GCA_014730075.1 bacterium
CCCCAGCACCGTTCCCCCTATGATAGCGTGCTTAACCTGTATGTCGGCCTTGACCCTGCCATCTTTCCCCACCACCAGGGTCTCGGGGCAGCTTATGGTACCCTCGAATTCTCCATCTATCCTGACGGTTCCCTCGCTTATCTCTACTGTCCCGGTGATCTTACACCCTTTTCCCAGTATCGAATTCATCTTTCCCTCTGCAGCCATTTCAGCACCTTCCTTTTCTGATATCCTACCTGCTTCTCTCCATTTATTTAAACACACTCAAAACCTGATTACAACAGATAGTTGAGGGGATCCACATAGATGTTGTTCCTCTTCACCGCGAAGTGCAGGTGCGGCGAAGTGCTCCTCCCCGAATTTCCAGAATAAGCAATGGTCTGCCCTCTGGCTACCCTTTCCCCCTTCTTGACCACTATCCTCTCATTATGGCCGTAAACGGTCCTGAGTCCATTACCATGTTCAATCTCTATGGTATATCCCAGTATCTCATCCCAACCGGACTCCACTACGTAACCGGAGGCTGCGGCCCTCACAGGCTCCCCTTTCTCAACTGCTATATCTATCCCGTTATGGTATTCCCCGCTCTGCTCATTTACAGAGGTATTAAATTTTCTGGTAATAAAACCCCTTACCGGCCAGAAGCTGGGAGTGGTCTGAAGCATGGAGGCAGCCACCCTTCCATTATCCATCCCCCGGGCATCCCTGTTCCTGCGCGGCTGTTCTCCCCTCAGGGTGTCCTCTATACCCAGCATCCGGTACAACTGCTCGTTCAGCCCCTGGATTTTCCCCATATTGATAACTACCTGGCGCATTTTCCTGTTTCGCTCCTTGAGCTCGTCGAGCTGCCTCTGCATCGATATCATCTCATTGGTCTTCAGTATCAGCCTGCCGTAGGTGGCTACAAATATGATGACTGCCACAAGTCCTGCTCCCAGAACGGCAAGGATAGTGTAGAGAACCCTGTAAGGTATCCTGTAGGTCCTGGTTTTCTTGACATCATGCGGAACAACGATTATTGAAAGCTTATCTTTCATCTTCCCCATGGCCTCTCTCGCCCGGCAGCTAATCTATCAGAGACCCGAACGGGTATCAATCCCCATATTCTCCAGTACTCCCTCGAACTGTTCATTCGAATAATACCTTATCTTTATAACCCCGCCCTTCGCCCCGGGCCTTATCTTGACCCTGGTGCCGAGGTGTATTTCAAGCCTCTCCTCCAGCGCCCTTATTTCCGGGTCTTTATCGTTATCGGCCCTGGAAGCTCGGCGCTTAGGCCTGGCATCCTTTTCCAGGTCTCGCACGGTAAGTGATTCTTTTACAACCTGTTGGGCTGCAAGCACCTGTTCCCTCTCTCCCTCTATGGAAAGTATGGCCCTGGCATGTCCCTCCGAGATCTCACCGCTGTGGATAAGTTTCTTTACCTCCTCCGGGAGCCTGAGGAGCCTTATAGTGTTTGCCACCGTGCTTCTTCCCTTGCCCAGCGCCCTTCCGATCTCAGCGGTGGATACACCCAGCTCTTCCTTGAGAGCCTTGAACCCGGCCGCTTTCTCCAGGGGATTAAGGTCCTCTCTCTGAAGGTTCTCCAGCAGGGCCAGCTTGAGAGAGTTTTCATCGTCTATTTCCCTCACCAGGGCCGGTATTTTCTCAAGCCCCAGTATGCTGGAGGCCCTCAGCCTCCTCTCCCCCGCTACCAGCTCATACCGGTCACCGGAGCGCCTTACCACTATCGGCTGAATTATCCCGTTCTCTTTGATCGATTGGGCCAGCTCCTGCAGTTCGCTCTCTCCGAACACCTCCCTGGGCTGATGAGGATTGGGGACAATTTCATCAACCCGGAGGTCGATAACCTTCTCGCTGGCCGAAACATTTTCCTTGATATCCCGGGGAATCAAAGCTTCCAGCCCCCTTCCCAGTACTTTCTTTCTCATTATTTCTTTCCTCCGATCAGCTTTTTGTCAGAATTCCCGGTCCGGCCTTTTTTTACGCCATTTCTCTTATCTATCATCTCTCGCGCCAGCTTCAGATAACTGTTCGCCCCGACGCTCTGAACGTCGTAGAGTATTACCGGCTTGCCGAAACTGGGGCACTCGCTGAGCCGCACATTCCTTGGTATTACAGTTTTATAAACCTTGTCTCCAAAATAGTTTATCGCCTCTTCCGCAACCTGCGAAGAGAGCTTAAGCCGCCTGTCAAACATTGTCAGAAGGACTCCGTCGACCTTTAGGTTCTCATTCAGGTGCCGCTGCACCATCCGTATGGTGCTGAGAAGCTGGCTCAGCCCCTCCAGGGCGTAATATTCACACTGTATAGGTATGAGGATCGAATCGGCGGCGGTAAGGGTATTCAGGGTGAGAAGCCCCAGAGATGGCGGGCAATCCAGGATAACGTAATCATAAAGATCTCTTATCCCCGCAAGGGCATTCTTCATCTTTCTCTCCCTGGCCATCTGCGAGACCAGCTCTATCTCGGCCCCAGTGAGCTTTGGATGCGAGGGTATCAGCTCCACCAGCTCCGTCTTAGTTATTATATCCCCAGGCTTTGCTTCCCCGGTAAGAACCTCATATATGGTACTGCTCTTCTCCTCAGCCCTCACGCCCAGGCCGCTGCTCGCGTTGGCCTGCGGATCAACATCGACAAGAAGAACCTTCTTCTCGAAAACTCCCAGGCTGGCGCTCAGATTAACGGCAGTTGTTGTCTTTCCAACTCCGCCCTTCTGGTTTGCTATTGCGATCACTTCACCCATTTTTCCTCCACATTCTCCTCTGCTCTTCTGATATGCACGATCCTCAGGGGAGAGGATAACCCTATCATCAATTTTTTTCAATAATCAAATTGCAAAATAATCACCGGGGAGCGTTTCACGTGAAACAGTTCCTTGCCGCCCGAACCGTTTCACATGAAACGGTCCTCAACTGCCTTTCCTGAAAATCAGTACGGTTCCCCTCCCCCTGCCTACCTCCTGCTCGATTATTTTCACCATAACCCCTTCCCTTTGGGGCATTTCGGATCTGTCCCACCCCGGCTCCTTGATAGTTATGTAAAAACCCCCTCCTTCAAGGAGCCTTTCCGCCAACGGGAGTATCTTATTCAGTCTTCCCGCCGCCTTGGACACAACCGCACCTGATGGGGGCAGGTTAAGGCGCAGGGCGTCTTCCCTGAAGATATCAACCCCTTCAAGCCTTAACCTCCTCTTCTCCCTCGACAGAAAATCTGCCAGCTTGCCCTTTCTCTCTATAAGCCACACCTGAAGATCCGGGTTTAGTATCTTCCATACCATCCCCGGAAACCCCGCACCACTCCCAATATCCGCTACCCTCTTCTTCCCCGCGCACTCCCTCTCGAAAAAATCCAGCAGTATAGCTGAATCGGCAACCTGCCTTATTATATTAGCCCCTATCCTCTCCCTTCCCACCAGGTGCGTCTTCCTGCCCATTTCCAGGATATCATTTATGAACAGAGCCAGTCTCTTCTCCTCTTCCGGGAAGAATTTTCTGCCCAGGGCCTCTCTTGCCCCGGCAATGGCCTCTCCTGCGGTATCCCCGTTCATTATCCCCTTTCCAGCAGCACCATCAGGACTGAGAGGTCCGCCCTTCTTACCCCCGCTATCCTCGATGCCTGTCCCAGTGTTTCGGGCCTGAACTCTTCGAGCTTTTCACGCGCTTCGGTACTGATAGCCTCTATCCCGGCATATTCGAACCGTTCCGGTATCCTCATCTTCTCCATCTTCAGCATTTTCCTGGCATTTCTTCTCTGCTTCTCAATATATCCCCGATACTTCAAGCGTATCTTCAGGCTCTCTCTCTCCTTTTCGCTGAGATCGAGCCTCCCCCCGGGAAGGTATGGCTCTACCTCCTCCAGCTCCACTTCCGGCCTCAGGACCAGCTCTCCGGCCGGCTTTCTCCCCACTATCTTATCGTTCTCTCTGCCGCCCAGCACTTCGGAGCATATCTCAGGGTCGAGTTTCTCGGAGAAGAGGCGGACCTCTGCTCTTACAACGTTCCTGCTCTCAGATACCATTCCTTCCCACCATCCCCTGTCAAGCAGCCCATTTTTTACCCCGTACCTGAACAATCTTCTGTCAGCGTTATCCTGCCGGAGCTGAAGCCTGTATTCCACCCTGGATGTGAACATCCTGTACGGCTCCGATATATCTTTTGTTACCAGGTCATCGATCAGAACGCCAATATACGCCTGGTCCCTTCTAAGCACCAGCGGCCCGGTTCCGCAGATACTCCTGGCGCTGTTGATCCCCGCCATTATCCCCTGGGCTGCAGCCTCTTCATATCCGGAGGTTCCATTGATCTGTCCCGCGAAATAGAGGTTCTTCATCCTCCTGGTTTCCATGCTGGCATGAATCTGGTGGGGCGGAAAGAAATCGTACTCAATGGCGTACCCGTATCGAACTATCCTGGCATCTTCCAGCCCGGGAACCAGCTTCAGTATACCCTCCTGGACATCCCTGGGGAGGCTGGTTGCCAGACCGTTAACATATGTCAGGTCTGAATTCAGTCCCTCCGGCTCCAGAAAGAGCTGGTGCCTCTGCTTGTCCCTGAACCTTACCACCTTGTCCTCTATTGAGGGGCAGTACCTGGGACCGACACCCTTTATCTGCCCGGAGAACAGGGGAGCCCTGTCAATATTATCCATTATCAGTTTGTGCGCTTCCCTGTTTGTATATGTAATATGGCAGCTTACCTGCTCGCTCTCTATCTTCTCTGTTCTGAATGAGAAAGGCCTGGGATCGGTGTCGCCGGGCTGAATCTCGCATCTTGAAAAATCGATCGTTCCCCTTGCCAGCCGCGGAGGTGTGCCCGTCTTCAGGCGTCCCCTTATGAACCCTGACTCCGCCAGGCAGTCTGAAATCTCCCCGGCAGGAGGCTCGCCCACCCTGCCCCCCGGAACCTGGTCCTCTCCTGTGTGCATCAGCCCGTTAGGGAAGGTGCCCAGGGTCAGTATAACCTTCTCCGCTCCAATGGACCTCCCGCTCTTCAATACCACTCCATGTACCTCTCCCTCCCCGGCTATAAGGTCCACCGCTTCATCTTCGATTATCTCCAGCCTCTTTTGCTGCTTCAGGGCTCTGAGCATCCTCAGGTGGTAGGCCTCCTTGTCCGCCTGGGCCCTGGGAGACCATACCGCCTCCCCCTTTGACCTGTTAAGCATCTTGAACTGTATCCCCGTTTCATCTATTGCCAGGCCGATCTCGCCCCCCAGGGCATCTATCTCCCTCACCAGCTGCCCCTTGGCCAGCCCCCCTACAGCCGGGTTACACGGCATTCCCGCAATATCAGTCAGGCTGAGGGTAACTATCAGTGTTTCCACTCCCATACGTGCCGCCGCAAGGGCCGCCTCACAACCGGCATGCCCCGCTCCAACCACAATAACTCCGTATCTGTTTTCCTGTTCGGGCATTCTCTGTTTTCCTCAAGTAGAATTAATCAGATCACTTGCCTATACAGAAGCTGCTGAAGATCTCTTCCAGTATATCCTGTTCCACCGACCGGCCGGTTATCTCGCCGCAGGCAGATGCCGCCTCTCTCAGCCAGACAGAGAGTATTTCTGCAGGTTTACCCGCCGATATATCCTCCAGGGCGCTTTCCATGGCGCCCCTGGCCCGCTTCAATGCATTGCACTGCCTGCTGTTAACCGCTATTCTCTCTCTGTAAATGTCGGTCAACCCCTTTGTTGTAGTGCTATCATAAATCAGTTCCCGCAATCTCTCCAGCCCGGCCCCGGTAACCGCTGAGACCTCCAGCATCTGTCGGGCTCCCAGCAGATTGCCTGCTTTTTCCCGGTCGGTCTTCAGCCCCAGGTCACTCTTGTTCAGGAGGATGATGCACAGCTCATGCTCTATTCTCCCCGCCATTTCGATATCCTCCTCTGACAGCGGCAGGCTGCCGTCAAGCACGAAGAGCAGAAGATCCGCCGCCCGGGCCGCCTCCCGCCCAACATCTATCCCTCTTCGCTCTATCTCACACCCCGTTTCCGCTATCCCCGCGGTATCCTCCAGGTAATAGGTAAGCCCCCTGATATGTATCCTCTCTCTCAGAAGGTCCCTGGTGGTCCCAGGTATGTGGGATACTATCGCCCTCTCCTCGCCAAGAAGGGCATTGTAGATGCTGCTCTTGCCGGCGTTTCTGGGCCCGGCAAGTGTTACCCTGATTCCGTCTCTCAGCTTGTTTCCCGGTATATTTGTCCTTATAAGTTTATCCAGGTCTGAAATTACCCCCTCCGCCTCGCTATGCAGCTTTTCCCTGGAGAATTCTCCCAGGCCTTCCTCCTGAGAAAAATCTATCGACCCTTCCACCAATACAAGTTGCCGGAGGAGCCTCTTCTCAATCTCCTTCACCCTCCTGGAAAGACCTCCCCTGAGGTGTTCCAGGGCGACCCTGCTCTGAAGGCGGGTCTCTGAGCAGATCAGGTCAGCCACTGCCTCAGCCTGCGCCATGTCGATCTTGCCGTTCAGGAAAGCCCGCCTGGTAAACTCCCCGGGTGGAGCCATTTCCGCTCCTGCTTTTATCGCTTCCTCTATGATATTGTCAGCCAGCCGCATACTGCCGTGGCAGTATATTTCGGCGACATCCTCGCCGGTGTATGAGCCGGGAGCCTCCATCAGAACCGCCATCACCTCATCGAGCGGGTCCCCGGAGATCTCCCTGATCAACACCTTCTGCAATTGGTGGGATTTCCAGCCCCCTGCATGGGGGGCCAGCCTGCCGAGTATCTTCGCCGCCTCCGGACCACTCATCCTCACTACCGCAATTCCGGAGCGTCCGGGCGGAGAGCTCAGAGCAACTACTGTCGACTCGCCCATACTCTATCTTCCGGATTTTTTCTTCCTGTTCCCCTCCGGCTTTACCGGAGTTATTATAACCTTTCTCAGCTTGCCGCTCCCCACTGTGTAAGTGGAGAGGTCATCTTCATCGGTCAGCTCTATATGCGCTATCCTTCGCTCTGATGATTTCATCGGATCCAGGCCGGTATCCCGTCCTGTCTTTCTCACCTTCTTGGCGGCCTTGCGGGCCTTCTTCCGGATGATATCGTATCTGTTCTTGAGATACCCCCCCACGTCGAGGGTCATTCTGCGGTAACCCCCCAGCCTCTTTGAAATTATCCTGCCTACCAGGTGTTGAAGAGAATCGAGGGTATCTCCCTTTCTCCCTATCAGGAGCCCATCCACACCCACCGTTTCGATATTGATATAGGTCGAGTCACCTTCGGTTTCCGAGAAAACGCGGTACTTTACATCCAGGCAGTCCAGGATTATCTTCATGACTTCGTTGGCTATCTCCTCTACCCCGGCATTTCGCATTTTCCTGGTGACCTTTACTTCGGCATCTCTCGCGCCGAGGATACCGAGGAAACCCTTCTCCCCCGGGTCTTCTATCTCAACCTCAACCTCATTGATAT
The DNA here is from genome assembly GCA_014730075.1 of bacterium. Lineage (GTDB taxonomy): Bacteria > Krumholzibacteriota > Krumholzibacteriia > Krumholzibacteriales > WJIX01 > WJIX01. Next base: position 7,414 of record WJIX01000315.1, read on the forward strand.
TGGCAGACATCTTCTTAAGGGCCTTCTTCAGGGCCTTCTCTACCGTCTTTCCCCGAGCCTTTACATATTTTGAATCATCCTGGCTGTTATTTCTTCTCTGCATATCCGCTCTCCTATCTTGTTATTGTTGTTACTGTTACAACGTCAATATCACTCCGTGCCGTTCTCCCCGGCCTTCTCTCTTTCTTCCTTTTCTATCTCTCTGTTAGCTATGTACTGCTGTGTTATGGTCAGCAAATTATTGACAATCCAGTACAGGACCAGCCCCGAAGGCATGCCGTAGAAAATAAATGTAAAAACAATAGGCATCATTGTCTGCATCATCTTCTGCTGCCCGCCGGGGGCGGCTGCTCCGCCTCCGCCAAGTTTGGACTGAAGCACCATTGCCCCTCCCATGATAAGTGGAAGGAGGTTGAAAGTGTCGCCCAGAATCGGCAGAGAAGCACCGAAGCTGAAAAGAGCGTCCGGTGCCGACAGGTTGTCGATCCATAGTATGAAGGGGGCGTTTCGCAACTCTATGGTGTTTCTAAGAACCTGGAAAAGTGCAATAAATACAGGCATCTGCAGGATCAGGGGCAGACATCCACCCAGGGGATTGACACCCCCCTCCTTGTACAGCTTCATGGTCTCTTTGTTGAGTTTCTCCTTGTCATCCTTATACTTTTCCTGAAGCTTCTTGATCTTCGGCTGCAGTTTCTGCATATCCTTCATAGATTTGAAACTCTTGTGGGTCAGCCGGTAAAACAGGAGTTTGGTCATGATCGACATTATTATGATTATCAGCCCGTAATTGGGGATGAACTGTTTCAGAAAGACCATTATTTTAAGTATGATAACGCTGAAGAACCTCAGCCAACCGAGGTCAACGGCGTCTTCAAGGCCCATCCCGAATTTCTCGAGCCTGCTCATATCCAGCGGCCCCAGGTAACCTGTGAAATGCCTCTCAACCCTCCTGGGATCTCCACGGAACGGATATGAGATGGCAAAACCGACAAAACCGGCCTCTTCGTCTCCGAGCATAACAAGGTCTCCCGACCTGGGATCATCCACCATTAAGGCACTCAGGAAGTACTTTGTCCTCGCTCCCGCCCAGGTAACAGTCCCCTGCTTTCTCTTTGGTTCGGCGTCGCCGAAGCTCCCCAGCGACTCCTTGTAGAACTCTTCGCTCACCCTTCCCAGAGAGGCGAAATCTCTGCGGTCCCAGTCCTCCTTCTCTTCCGTCACCATAAGTCCGCAATCCCATTTGACATAGTAAGATTCTGTTCCTCTTAGCAGGCTGTCCCTGCTCATCTCCAGGCTGAACTTGTAGGTATACCCATCCGGGAAGAACAGAAACCTCTTCTCGATATAATCCCCCTCTGCAAACTCACGCCTGAACAGTATCTCCGCCTGTTCCCCTGAACTATCAAGCCTGATCTCCCTGTCTCCGCTGACTTCCAGGCCGTTTACCATAACCGTAAACCCGTTTCCGCCAAAATCGACCTCCTCTTCACCACTTCTTAGTACCCCGATTCCCAAACCACCTTCGGCTCCCTCAGGTATTAGTTCTACCACCCCATCCTCGTTTTTCTTGAATTCAGGGAGTTTTACGCTCTTAATCTCACCTCCAATACTTCCCAGCCTCAACTGCATTTTCCTGGTAAACACTTTTATTTCAACAGGTTCGTGCTCTTTCTGCTCCCTCGCCGGGGCCATGCTGCCGCTGAAACTCTCCTCCTCTACCAGCTCTGATTCCTCCCGCGCAGGTTCAGCTCCCGCGTCCTCTCGAGTGTAAACAGAATCCTGCTCCGCCTTCTTCAGCATCGCGTTCCTGGCCTCTTCCTGCTTGGGTTTGATATATAGAAAATTCCAGAGGACTATTACCAGAAAAGTTAAAACAATAGCCATAAGAGAGCGTTTATCCATGCTCTTTCCTCTCCTGTTTTAAATTATCAGGCTTAAATATCAGCGGACAGGATCGTATCCACTCGCAGATGAAAACGGATGACATCTGAGGATACGCTTGATCGCTCTGCGGCCCCCCGCAATGATGCCGTATTTCCGAATAGCCTCTTCGGCGTATTTGGAACAGCTGGGGGTAAACCTGCAGACTGGCAGATGATAAGGTGAAACTGCCGATCTATATATCTTTATCAGAATAATTGCTGTCTTTTCAAAAATCTTAGATATCATCTGCTTGTAATATTAATCCTGCTTTAAATAATGAGTTTTCAATATCCTTTTTCAACTCACCGTATGGCGTTTCCTTCGGGTTAAAAGAGGCCACGAAAACTATCCATAACCCCCTCCCGGTGAACTTTTTCTCAAGCTCCAGGAATGCCTCTCTCATAAGCCTTCTGGCTCTGTTTCGCTGATAAGCCTTACCAACATTCTTTCTGCTGGCTACAAACCCTGGGAAAAGACCTTCCTTCTCCCGGTACAGATAATAGATTGTAACCTTTTTCCCGGCAACCCTTCTTCCTTCCCTGTACACCTGCCTGAACTGCAGGTTCTTCTTCAATCCGGTGATCCTCATCTACCACTTCTTCTGATCTCATACACTCAACCGCTTTCTGCCCTTCTTCCTTCTCCGGGCGAGGATCTTCCTTCCGTTCTTGGTCTTCATTCTCGCTCTGAAGCCATGCTTCCTTTTTCTCTTGCGACTGTGGGGCTGATATGTTCTTTTCATACTTAATCACACTCTTTCCATATTCTATCTTATATAACCCTAAACATCTTACAATATTAATTGCGTTTTTTTATGTCAAGCTTTTTATTGGTAGTCCCGGTAAGTCCATGCTGCCCACGCCGTTATTCGTGCCTGTTTAATCTGCCCTTTTCCCTATTGGGCTATATTTCATGATCTCGTCTGTATTGATTGTCTTATTTTATTATTCTTCAACCTCTTACACACTATTTTCCAAAAGATTCAATTTTCTCTTGATATGCATTTTTCCTTGTGATAGCTTTGCGGTTGCTGGGTGAGAAGGAGCAGATCCGAAACAGCTGCAACAATTGTTTCCTTACATCAATGTTCCGCAACCCGATTTCGAGGATTGTGGAAAAACCGTAATTCGTGCTTTAACTGACCCGCCTATTAAATTGTCTACATTGTAATTACAGAGTTATCCACAATTGTGGAAAATTCTGGTGTTTTCGGTATTATAAGTGGTGGAACGGCATGGTAAACGGGGGTTTATCTGACAATTCATCTGAAAGCAGGGCGGAAGAGGTCCGCCTGGCTGAGCTCTGGGGTAATATTCTGGGAAGGATCAGCACGGTAGTTAACGCCCAGACATTCCAGACCTGGTTCGAGCCGATGAAAATATCCGGATTCACCGGCGATACTCTGATCATAGAGGGCCCGAACCCCTTCTTTATCGACTGGGTATATGAGCACCATATCGATAAGATCAGAAAGGCATCCAGGGCGATAATAGGAACTGATGTAGATGTCGAGTTTACCGCCTCCGGCTCTCATGCCAGGGTTGAACAGCCAGCTGTAACCAATTCATATTCTCCCCCGGCCGAACAGGCGCCCAGAAACTGTAACTCTATTAAGCTTAACGACAAATACACCTTCGAGGAGTTTGTGGTCGGTGAGGGCAACCGGCTTACCCATGCCGCTGCCAAAGCGGTTGCGGAGAAACCCGCTCGTGCTTACAGTCCGCTTTTCATTTACGGGGGCGCCGGCCTTGGAAAGACTCACCTGATCCAGGCGATTGGACATTTCTCCCTGCGTAATCACAGGGCCCGGGCCATCTCGTACGTGTCAGCCGAGAGTTTTATGAATGAATTAATCTATGCCATCCAGAAGGGCGAAACCCTTAAGTTCAAGGAAAAATACAGGAGTACCGATACTCTGCTCCTGGACGACGTCCACTTCCTGGCAGGCAAGGAGAGCACCCAGGAGGAGTTCTTTCACACCTTCAACGCTCTTCATGACGGCAACAAGCAGATCGTCATGACCAGCGACAGGCCTCCCAAGGAGATTCCAAAGCTGCAGAAGAGGCTTTCCACCCGTTTCGAATGGGGTCTGATCACCGATATCCAGCCCCCCTCTCTGGAGACACGCATAGCTATCCTGAGAAACAAGATAAGGAACAACAGGATAGATATACCTGAGGATGTCATTATCTTCATCGCTGAACATATAAAGAGCAATATCAGAGAACTGGAGGGATCTCTGACCAAGCTGCTGGCCTACTCCAGCGTCAACCGAGTTGATATAAACATGGATATGGCCGAAAAGGTTCTTACCTACATGGTCAGCTCTAACCGGAGCGCCCCGGTTACCATCAGCGCCATCATAAAGGCGGTATCGGATATGTATGATATTCCCGTATCGAAGATCCGGTCCCGCTCCAGGGTCAGCCAGGTAGTCGCGGCAAGGCAGATCGGGATCTTCATCGCAAGGGAGCTTACCGATTCACCACTGGTCAGGATAGGGAAGAAGTTCGGCGGAAGAGACCACAGCACCGTTCTGTACGCCATAAGGAAAATCGAATCGAAGAGAGAGACAGACCAGGAGCTTGAAAGCCGCATCCAGACCCTTCTGAGCAAGCTTTCTCCCTGATTTCCACACTATCAACACCACCGTTGTTAATATATGTTCATTATGTCAAAAACTCCACACTGTTTGCCCGTGATATGTGGAAATCTCCAGTTTATCCACACTATTATCAACACCCTTTTACGGTCTGAATTCCCCCTGTACCATATGCCCTCTTCCGTCCCCGGCAACATATCAACACCGTCTACTCCTACTAACTCCTCTTTTAATAATTAAAGAAGAATAAGAGAATGGAGCTTCGGGGCTCTTTCCCTTGACTTATTGTCTGCCCCGGCGTAGAATGCAGATTGTAAAATCGGCTGGTGCCTCGGGGAGCCGTGAAGATGCAGTGGGGGGAAGTACCGAGGATCTGTGTTAAATAAATCTATCTAATTATTTTCAGGGAGGTTATGTGTGAAAAGCATTATTCGTTTAGATGAAATAAAGGAAAATTTCAATACAATATCCAGGGTTGTTCCGGGGAAAACGACCATGCCCATACTCTCCATGGTCCTTATGAAGGCTGAAGGAGAAAAGCTCTCTCTCTCTGCTACCGATCTTGACATATCTGTTACATCCAAACTGAATGGAAAGATTGAGAAAGAGGGCGCCGTAGCTGTCCCGGCGAGAAAGGTGGGGGAGATAATAAAATCTCTTTCCGGAGAAGAGGTTCAATTCGAAACCGAAAATGATAAACTTAATATTATATGCGGAAGAAGCAGGTTTGAGATAAATGGAAGAAATCCGGAGGACTTCCCTGAAATCCCCAAACAGGAGAAGAAGTTTTCTTTCAAGATAGAATATGACCTCCTTCACAGTCTGATAGAAAAGACAATCTACGCGGTATCCACCGATCTGTCCAGGCCAGCCCTGTGCGGGGTGCTTTGGAAGATATCGGATGAGGGGATTACCATGGTTTCTACTGACGGCCACCGGCTGGCTAAGATAAACCTGAAAAAGAGTATCTCGGGGGCAGAATCGATGGATGTGATTATTCCTCCAAAGGCGCTATCCACCCTGAGCCACTTTTCGGGAAAGCAGGAGCTGGTCAATGTCAACCTGGCGGGAAACAGTGTTTCTTTCAGCGTGGAGGATATGATGATATACTCAAGGCTTCTGGAGGGGCCCTTCCCGGATTTCAACAGGGTAATACCGGAGGGTAATAAAAAGAAGCTCTCAGTATCGGTAGGGGCTCTATCCGACGCTACCGGCAGGGTATCGATCCTCTCCGATTCGCTGACCAACCTGGTGGTATTCTCACTGGATAAGAATAAACTGGTACTGAAGGTGGAGACCAGGGAAGTTGGGGGAGCAAGAGAAGAGCTGGACGCCGAATATTCCCAGGATCCGATGGAGATAGGTTATAACGCTAGGTACGTCCAGGACATTCTCAAGACTGTGGAAGGGGACAGTATAGATTTCATGCTGGACAGGCCCGATAATGCCGGGGTTGCGGTGCCAGGTGAACAGAGCGAGGAATATGAACACATGTGCATAATTATGCCTCTGAGAATAAACTAGAAAGGGCGGGCCGGTGAAGTGAAGGGGAAATGCGTTTAATTAACCTGGAGCTCAGGAATTTCAGAAATATCAGGGACGTCGAGCTGGAGTTTTCCCCTGATGTTAATATTATCACGGGGAGGAACTCACAGGGAAAGACCAACCTTCTGGAGGCTTTATACCTGTTTTCGCTGGGTAGATCTTTCCGGACAACCAACCGTTCGGAGATGATATCTTTCGGGAGGGGACATTCATACCTGAAGGTTACTGCCGAGAGTGGTGCGGGGATAAGGAATGTGGTAGATGTGGGGATGGAAAGAGAGGGAGAGGCCAGGATAAAGGTCAACGGGGATAGGGTGAATAATTTCTCGGAGGTGATAGGTATATTCCCGGCGGTCCTCTTTACCGCGGATGATGTGGACCTGGTTTCAGGTGCGCCCGGGGGGAGAAGGAGTTTTCTCGATTATACCGCATCGCAGATATCAGTTGATTACCTGGGGAGCCTGAGGGATTACTACAGGGCTTTGAGGCAGCGGAACGCGGAGCTGAAGGAGGAGAATAATCCTGAAGGAAACGAACTCATAAGGGCCCTCGCCAGGGTGATATCTGAGAAGGGAGAGAGGGTAGTGGAGGGGAGGATGGAGGTACTAGAGGATATCTCGGAGAGTTCAGGAAGGCTCCTGGATGGTATTCTGCCGGAAGAGAACCGGCTGGAGATGAAATACCGGGGCTCAGTGGATATTGAAGGCGGTGGTTACGCGGAAAGACTTTACCGGCGCCTGGAGAGCAGGAGGGAGGAAGAGGTTTTGAAGGGGTTCACCGTTTCAGGCCCCCACCGGGATGATATACGGATAACTCTTGACCGGCTGGATATGAGGAAGTTCGGATCGCAGGGAAGAAAGAGGCTGGTCGCCATAGTTATGAAGATAGCGCAGGCGGAGGTTATAAACAGGAGGAAGGGAGAACGGCCGGCGGTACTGCTGGATGATATATTCTCGGAGCTGGACAGTGGGGTGGAGAGGGAGATGGGGGGATTCATTTCAGATCAGTATCAGAACTTCATAACCTCGCCCAGAGAGGTCCGGCTGGAGACCGGCGGAGATATCAGGAGATTTACGGTGAATGACGGTCTGGTAGAGCAGATAACGGACCGGTAAGGACTGGCGCAGGGGTAAATATCACTGTTGAGATTAAGTTCTTTTTTCTTTATTATTTTACTGTTAACCTTTACTATTTCTGATGGAAGGCGAGTTTGAACAGAACCGGAAATAAGGCGTCCAGGATCAAGGATTTAATACCGGGAGTGTTCGAGAATATGGGGATCAGCGACCGCCTGGACGAGGGAAGGCTGGTAAGGGACTGGCCGGAGATCGCCGGGGAGAGCATCTCCAGCAACAGCAGAGTTATTGACCTGCGTGACGGAATACTTTATGTTGTCGCGAAGAATAATTTATGGATGCAGGAGATAAGTTTCCTGCAGAATGATCTGATAGAGAAGATAGGAGAGAGGTTCCCCGGGTTGGAGGTAAATGGCCTGAGAACATTTATTGAAAAGGGAAAGGGTGAGGAATGAGCAAGAAATATACGGCTAAAGGGATAAAGGTACTGAAGGGTCTGGATGCGGTGAGGAAGAGGCCGGCGATGTACATCGGCAGCACCGATGTGCACGGCCTGCACCACATGGTTTACGAAGTAGTGGATAACAGTATCGATGAGGCGATGGCGGGTTACTGCGAGAATATAAGAATAAAGATATCGAAGGATAATGTGGTAACGGTTGAGGATGACGGCAGGGGAATACCGGTGGATTTGCACCCAACCCAGAAGAAGCCGGCGGTGGAGGTGGTCATGACCATGCTGCATGCCGGCGGAAAGTTCGACCACAAGAGCTACAAGGTATCGGGTGGGCTGCACGGTGTGGGAGTGTCGGTGGTAAATGCTCTTTCCAAATGGATGGAGGTGGAGATCTGGCGCGATGGAAAGCACCACACCCAGAGATATGAAAAGGGCAAAACAAAGGCCCCGCTGAAGGAGACAGCCCTGAAAAAGGACAGGAAAAGGACCGGAACCAAGATATCGTTCGTGGCCGATCCGGCTATTTTCGAAACCGATAGCTACAGCTTCGATACCCTCTCTCAGAGGTTCAGGGAACTTGCCTACCTGAATAAGGGAATAAAAATAGAGTTCGTCGACGAGAGAAGCGGCAAGAAGCACGACTTCAAGTACAGCGGAGGAATAGTATCCTTCGTTAAAGCGCTTAATCAGAGCCGTACGGTACTCCACAGGAAACCGATATATATCCACGAGGAGAAGGATGGATGCGATGTGGAGATAGCAATACAGTACAACAATTCCTATAACAAGAAGATATTCGCGTTCGCCAACAATATCAATACGGTGGACGGGGGAACTCATTTGGTCGGTTTCAGGACGGCCCTTACCAGGTGTTTCAACAACTACGCCCGCAAGAACAACCTGTTCAAGGGCAAGGGAAAGAGCAGCAAGATGTCACTTTCGGGGGACGATGTCAGGGAAGGTATAACGGCGGTCCTCAGTGTCAAGCTCCCTAACCCGCAGTTCGAAGGGCAGACCAAGGCGAAACTGGGCAACAGGGAGGTAAGAAGCGCGGTGGAGGTGGTCCTGAACCAGAAGCTGTCGGAGTATCTGGAAGAGAATCCCACCGAAGCGAAGAGGGTAACCAGGAAGGCCATAGATTCAGCCAGGGCCAGAGCCGCGGCCAAGAAGGCCAAGGAGCTGGTCAGAAGAAAAACCGCCCTGGCGTCGGGATCGCTCCCCGGCAAGCTGGCAGATTGCTCGGTAAGGGACCCGGAACACAGCGAAATATTCCTGGTGGAGGGTGATTCGGCGGGCGGGTCCGCCAAGATGGGAAGAGACAGGAAATTTCAGGCGATCCTGCCCCTGAAGGGAAAGATCCTCAATGTGGAAAAGGCCAGGATTGACAGGACCCTCTCCAATAACGAAATCAAAACAATCATAACCGCCCTGGGAACAGGAATAGGGGACGAGTTCGATATAACCAAGGCGAGATACGGGAAGGTTATAATCATGACCGACGCTGACGTGGACGGAGCCCATATCAAGACCCTTCTTCTGACCCTGTTCTTCAGGCATATGCCGGAGTTCATCAAAAGGGGGAATATCTTCGTGGCTCAGCCGCCCCTCTACAGGATAAAGAAGAACAAAAAGATCAAGTACGCGTACACGGAAAAGGAAAAACAGAAACTGGTCAAGGAGCTGGGAAGCGGGAAGGGGCTTTACGTACAGCGATACAAGGGGCTTGGTGAGATGAACCCCGACCAGCTGTGGATGACCACCATGAATCCTGCCAGGAGAGTGGTAAGAAAGATAAAGCTGGAGGATATGGTGGAGGCGGACCAGACCTTCTCCATTCTGATGGGAGGAAAGGTAGCTCCCAGGAAGAAATTCATCCAGGATAACGCCCTCAAGGTGGAGAACCTGGACGTATAGAATTATTATCAATTCAGGATAAATGACGGGGTATCAGAGAGTGTGTTCAGGAGGAAATGGTAAATGGAGATTAACAGACAGCGGATAATAGAGAATTATATCGAGGACGAGGTGAAGAGCAGCTATCTCGACTATTCAATGAGCGTGATAGTCTCGAGAGCTCTCCCGGACGTGAGGGACGGGCTGAAACCGGTTCACCGGAGGATCCTGGTGGCCATGAACGATCTGTCCCTCAGGCATAACAGGCCGTTCAGGAAGTCGGCGAAGGTCGCCGGTGACGTTACCGGTAACTATCATCCTCACGGCACCAAATCAGCCTATGACGCGATAGTCCGAATGGCACAGCACTTCTCGCTCAGATACCCGCTGGTGGATGGGCAGGGTAACTTCGGCTCGATAGATGGAGACCCGGCTGCGGCGGAACGATACACCGAGGTGCGGATGCAGAAGATGGCGGAGGCACTTCTTGAAGACCTGGACAAGGAGACGGTCAGGTTCGTCCCGAACTATGACGAGACAAGGCAGATGCCGGTTGTACTTCCGGCGAAGGTGCCCAACCTGCTTATAAACGGAGCCTCCGGAATAGCGGTGGGGATGGCAACCAACGTGCCCCCTCACAATGTTACTGAGATAGTAGACGGGGTAAAGGCTCTGCTGAAGGACCCCGATATCGATGTCGCCAGACTCTCAAAGATAGTGAAAGGCCCGGACTTTCCGACCGGCGGGATAATATGCGGGCGCGAGGGGATCAGGAAGGCCTACCGGACAGGAAAGGGAAAGATCATCCTGCGGGCCAGGGCAACCATTGAAAAGAAGAGTAAGACCAAGACCGATATAGTAGTAACGGAGATACCATATCAGACCAGCAAGGCCAGTATAATAGAAAAGGTAGCGGAGCTGGTAAGGAATAAGAAGATCCAGGATATCAGGGATATCAGGGATGAGTCGGACAAGGACGGGATGAGGATAGTAATAGAGCTGAAGAAGGACTCCTACCCGAAGGTGGTCCTCAACAAGCTCTACAAGCACACCCAGCTTCAGATCAGCTACGGTATAATTATGCTGGCGCTCAAAGGTGGGCTGGAGCCCAGGGTGATGAACCTCAAGGAGGTAATGCGGGCCTTCCTGGATCACCGCGAGGAGATCGTGACAAGGAGGACCCAGTATGAGCTGAAAAAGGCGGAGGAGAGGGCCCATATCCTGGAAGGTTATAAGAAAGCCCTCGACAATATTGATGAGATAGTGGCGCTGATCAAGAAGAGCGCTTCCCCGAACGAAGCCAGAAACGGGCTTATGAAGAAATTCAAACTCACCGAGATTCAGGCCCAGGCGATTCTGGATATGAAGCTCCAGCGCCTGACCGGGCTGGAGAGGAAGAAGATAGAGGAGGAGTATCTGGCCCTGATTCAGAAGATCGAGTATTACCGCTCGGTCCTGGAGAGCAGGACCAGGCTGCTCGGTCTGATAGAAGAAGAACTGGATGAAGTGAGGGAGGAGTTCGGGGATGAGAGAAGGACCGAGATAATTGCCGGAGAGGGCGAGTTCGATATAGAGGACCTCATTGCCGAAGAGGATATGATCATAACCATTACCCACGCCGGTTACATCAAGCGGATAGCCACCGGGACCTACCGCCAGCAGAGAAGGGGTGGAAGGGGAGTGAAGGGGATGGAAATGAAGGACGAGGACTTCGTTGAGCACCTCTTCATCGCATCCACTCACAGCTATATCATGTTCTTTACCGATAAGGGCAAGTGCTACTGGCTCAAGGTTCACGAGATACCAAGAGGGGGAAGACTGTCCAAGGGAAAGGCAGTGGTGAACCTGCTCCAGCTCTCCTCTGAAGAGAGGATCACCGCGTTCATACAGGTGGAGGACTTTGAGAGGGATGCCTATCTGATGATGGCAACCAGGAGGGGTTACGTGAAGAAGACCCACCTGTCGGAGTATTCCAACCCCAGAAGGGACGGGATAAAGGCGATTGTCCTGAAGGGAGACGACAGCCTGGTAAGAGTTGCGATTACCACGGGTAACGACGACATAATCCTGGCCAGAAAGAGTGGACGGGTGATCAGGTTCAATGAGGAGGAGGTCAGATCGATGGGAAGGGTTTCCAGGGGTGTCAGGGGATTGAAGATGAAGAAGGACGGGGAGGTAAAGGAAATGGTAGTGGTCAAGAGCGCCAAGAATATACTCTTTCTGACCGAGAACGGTTACGGAAAGAGGGTCAGGATAAAGGATATCAGGAATCAGAAGAGGGGCGGGATGGGGCTGAAGGCAATCCCCGCGGAGGGAAGGAATGGGCCCCTGGTGACTGCCAAGGAGGTCTACGAGACAGATGAATTCGTGATGATAACCAGGAAGGGGCTGGTGGTCAAGTCTCCCGTTTCCGATGTCAGGGCTATGAGGCGTCAGGCACAGGGAGTGAGGGTAATCAGGCTTGATGAAGATGACAGGCTGATGGATGTTGCCCTGGTGGTGAGTGAAGATTCGGAAGGCCCCTGTGATGAGGGCGAAGAGCTGGGCGGGGAACCAGAAAAGGAATGAACGGAGAGCGAACACGGTTGAGTTGGAAGGGAATTAATAAGTTTGTCTTTGTGGCAGCCGCGGTGACGATGGCGGCGGTATCCCTGTCCGCGGCGGGAATCGGGCCAGACAGCCTCAGAAGAACAGACGGGGGGTCGGGGATATCAGTCGATCTCCGGGAAGGGTCCCTGGTGGCAATATGGAACGGGGATAAGGAGTGCGACGCCGCAGGGGTGTCTATTTCCGCCGGAACGGAAAAGGAGCTCCCCTTTCGGCGGATAGATTATCACCGGGGAGCTGAAGCCCTGCGGGAAGGTTGCGGAAACGGAGTAAGAATGCCCCGGGATGATGCCGACGATGACGGCGACGGCCTTATTAATGAGGACAGACTGGACGGAAGGGACAATGACGGGGATGGCAGGGTGGATGAGGATTTTGCCGCGGTAGGAGACATTATGCTGGTTGCGGAGGCAGGGGGCAGAGGCAAGGAGAAGGTTATACTCTCGCGCGGCTACGCCTGGACCTACGACCACGTATCCGATTTCGCGGGATTCTCTACCATCATAAGTTCGAATCGGGGCGTGGGTGCCGATACGCTGGCCCTGAGAATAGAGAGCGTCTTTCCAGGGTCCGGATGCGGCTCCGGAGGCGGGATCTTCACATCCGTGATGGAGATGAGCGAGGATGGCGATACATTGAGAATCCCCCTGGTATCAGACGGAAATATTATTACAGGGGTGCTGATAGTGGACCGTAAGGGAGGAGCTGAGGCGGAAGCAGTCCTGGAATATAAGGATAAAGCCTTCCCGAGAAGAAGGGAAACAGTTCCGGGCCGGCCGGAATGGAAGGAGGGGAAGGGATCGATATATATGAATATTATACAGCCCGGGGGAGGAGCAGAGGGAACCGATGCCGAGATAAACTGGGCAGTGGTTTTCGCCAGCAATGACAGAGAGTTCGAGCGTAATGTCAGAATGGCCCTGTTGACATACCAGGGAGTGGATGACGGAAGGGGAGGCCGGACTCACTGGGTGGTGCCGGCGAAGAAGGCCCGGGTGCTGGAACTGGAATCACGGCAGGTGGTTTCCTGGAACGAAGGGAGGGGGGCCAGCGCGGTAGCGGTGTCTCTTCCGTTGGAGATGGCCGGAAGGAGCGTGAAATGGATAAGGGTCAACGGCTGCAGAGTAACTGACTATACCATATCCGGTTACAACATACTGATCAATCCTCCGGATGGACTGGATAGGGCAAGAATCGAGATAGAGGGCCAGTTTTCGGGGGGGTCGCTTTTCCGGGCAGTTACTGAACCGGGAGAAGGGGCCGGGGCGGACTCCAGGGAGAGGGACTCTACCATGCTGCCTGAGTCATTCGTGAAGCTGTATCCGAACCCATTCGTTGATAATGTTAATATCACACTGCAGATAACCAGGACTGAGCAGCTGATGGCCGGGAGGAAGAGAGAGGTGATCGGAGGCAGCAGTTCCGTTAGGATTTACGATGTGAGGGGAGAACTGGTTAGAACGGTCTCTGAGACCGATTTCCTGCCCCCGGGGAGCTACAACCTTCAGTGGGACGGTACCGACAGGAGGGGCCAGAAGGTAGCGCCGGGAGTTTATTACTGCACCCTGAAGATAGGTAACAGGTCCCGGACAAGACGGGTTATCCTGCTGAAGTGACCCCATGATTGAAATCCCTGAAAATCCAAGAGAAAAAGCTCTCCTGATCGGGGTTAAACTCCCTGATTCCACCATGAGTGAGGAGGAGGCGAACCTGCGGGAACTGGAAGCGCTTGCCAGGTCGGCCGGAGCGGATGTATCCGGCAGTATAATCCAGCAGATGACCAGAATAAACGGCTCCACCTATATCGGGAAAGGGAAGCTGGAGGAGGTCAGGGGGACGGTTCGACGGGAGGGGATCAACCTGGTCATTTTCGACGATGTGCTCTCTCCCGCCCAGGGAGCCAGAATAGAGAAGATCCTTGACCTGAATGTCCTGGACAGGACAGAGATCATCCTTGACATCTTCTCCAGGAGGGCCCGGAGCAAGCAGGCCAGGATCCAGGTGGAGATAGCGCAGCTGACCTATGCCCTTCCCAGGCTAAAGAGATTGTGGGACCATCTCTCCAGACAGGCGGGAGGCATAGGTACCAGGGGGCCGGGCGAGAAGCAGCTGGAGGTGGACAGGAGAAGGGTCCGGGAGAGGATAGGAAGGCTGAAAAAGGAGCTGGAGAGAATAACCAGGGGCACCAGGGAGAGAAGAAAGGGGAGAAGGGATGCTTTCAACGTGACTATCGTAGGATATACAAATGCCGGGAAGTCCACTCTTCTCAACAGGATCGCCGGAAGCGAGGTTCGCCAGAGCAGGATGTTGTTCTCAACCCTGGACTCAACTACCAGAAAGGTGGAAGGCCTGGGGAGTCGGGACTGTCTCTTTACCGATACCATAGGTTTTATCAGGAAGCTTCCACCCAATCTGGTTGCCAGCTTCAAGAGCACTCTGATGGATGTGAAGGAGGCTGACCTTCTGCTTCATGTGGTGGACCTCTCAGCTCCGGGAGTCCAGGAGAGGATCGGGGTGGTAAATGGTGTGCTGGGAGATATCTTCGACTCCGGAGAGCAGAAGAGGGATATCCCGACCTGGCTGATAATGAACAAAACAGACAGACTGGAAGATGATCAACTCGAGCTGTTCCGCCGGAGGTATCCGGGCGGGATTTTTGTCAGCGCGGCGGAGGGAGCGGGGATAGCCCTTATGATGGAGAGGATCGAAGGGTTTCTGAAGGGTGACAGGGTTGAGATCGAGATAGAGGTCCCCCTCTCCGAAGGGAAGACCATAGCGATGGTGGAAGCGGCGGGCGAGGTGACGGGCAGAGAGGTAAAAGGGAAAACGCTGGTATTAACCGCTATGGTCAGCAGGCGCCGGCTGCCCGCCCTGGAAAAGAAGGGTAAAGTTAGAGTGAACCTTTCCGGCGGTTGATCATTCCTCTTTATACCTTAGCCTGCCATTTTCAATATAAACAGACCGGTATTCCTGTTCCATGAACACGCGGTAGCGCTGAGCTTCCGGAGAATCCACCTTGGTGTCGTAGCTCTTGTTGAGCTGGGTAATAATCAGAAAAGCCATGATAACGAAGAGGAGCGGTACCGAAAAGGGGACCAGGCGGAACCAGCGCTTGTGAGATATCAACCTGGAGCAGTAGACCGCCCCGGCCGAGATAACGGTGGTGAATCCGGCTGAGACCAGATAGAGATGGCGGATATTCAGCCAGTCACTGGGGAACTGGAAGAAGGAAAAGGGAAGAACCATTATGTAGGTCCATGCTATGAAGAAACGGATGGTCCTGTTTCCGAAGACGAAACCGAAGAATGAGTAGGAGATCACGGTCAGGGCAATCAGAAGCCTGATGGCGGTGGCAAAACGGTGTATGGTAACAACCAGCGGGCCCGACTGGGTAACCAGGTGTGAGGTATGTATGGGGAATATCATCCTGACCAGATAGCTGAACACATTCTTGGGGGTCAGGTAGATCATTTTGAGTAATCCCGGAAACCTGCTGTAAAAAGACGGGGTGTAGTGAAACAGCAGGGTCTTGGTGATGATGACCAGGACCACTACGGCGCAGAGGACGGTGAAACCGGCGTCGAATACCTTCCTTTCCTTTCCGCTCCTGTCATGGAAAAAGAAATTGAAGGCCAGGAAGCAGCCCAGTATCGAGAAACTGGTACTTTTAACCAGCATGGAGGCGATAAAGAAGATGAAGGAGAGAAAGAACCAGAGAGTAAAGATCCTCCCATCCCTCTCCAGCTCGTTCTTGAAGTAAAACAGCATGGTCAGGAGAGTGAGGGTGGTGATCATGAGGTCTTCGAATCCTGAAGCTATCATTACGGTCTTGCCGAAGTTGCCAACCGTGAAGAGGAACAGGATCCCCGACAGAAGCGAGACCTGCATATCCTTGAGGAGGGTGTATACCATCAGGAATACCAGGAAGGAATTGATGGAGTGAAGGATGATATTGAAAATAAAATATGGCCTGGGATCGAATCGGAACTGTTCGAACATCAGGTAATGGACCGCATAGACCAGGGGCTGGAACTTAAAAGGGTTGCTCCTGCTGAAAAGGCTCGTCCTGCCATCCTCCAGAAGCAGGCTCTTCTGCAGCAGAACGAAATCTGAATCATGCCAGAACCCGTTGTCCAGAATAAGAGTGAATGACAGAGATGCCAGTATAAGCAGCGAAACAAAAATCAGAATATAACGTGAAACGCCGACACTCATTCCTTTACCGCCGTTAACATACAACAAACCAACGTTCTAAATATTATAACATTAAAGGGAAGCTTTTTGCCACCGGTTTAAACTTAAACCTCCACTGATTCAAGCCCGGACCGGTGGCCGGGTCCTTCCCCCTCCGGTTTTTACGACACCGCCGGCAACCTTTACCCGTTGATAAAAAGGTTCGCGAAGACCTTGGCGTCGGAGGTCATATTATCTATGAACTGGTACTCGTTGGGCTGGTGGCATACATCCGCTATGCTGGACCAGACCACCGCGTCATACCCGTGCCGGCGGAAGAAAGCGGCAACCGTCCCTCCTCCGATACCGATTATCTCCGGCTCGATACCGCGAACATCCCTGATTGATGCGGCCAGTGCCTTGACCACAGGCGCGTCCGGGGAGGTGGCAGGGGCCGCTTCGTCTATCTGTGCTGTCCGGGTGGATATGCTGACACCGAACTCATCCTCTATCTCCGAGCAGGTTTCACCGACGGTCTTCTTGACTTCATCCAGAGAGATTCCGGGAAGTATCCGCATGTCGAAGCAGAAAATGTCCTCACCCGGGATGGTGTTTACGTTGCGGACATTCTCATTTCGTTTTGTCGGCTCGAAGGTATTCTCAGGAGGGTCGAATAGCTCGTCCCGTTGCGAGTATTTCTCCGGGAGGCGATTGTCCAGCCGGGTTACCAGATATGAGGCTGCCCGGTGGGCATTTATTCCCTTGCCCGGCTCAGAGGCGTGGCATGATTTTCCCTTTACGGTAAACTCCAGCCACATGATCGATTTTTCCGCCACCTCTATTGTCCTGCCATCGGGGTCGCCGGAGTCGGGGACTATGATATAGTCGTCCCTGCCGAAGATATCGTGGTTTTCCAGGAGGTACTCGATACCGTGCCTGCTGCTGGTTTCCTCGTCCGAGACAGCGGCAATACCGACATCCACGGGGAGGTTAAGCCCCAGCTCCCTTATAGCCTTCAAAGCGAAGAGGGGAGTAACTATGCCGTGGTGGTTATCTTCCACTCCCCGGCCTATGATCTTGTCCTCCGTTACGGCAAGTTTGAATGGGTCGGTGTCCCACTGGTTTCTGTCCCCGGCAGGCACCACATCCATATGGGCCATTACCCAGATAGTCCTGTTGCTGTCCCTGCCCTTTATCCTGGCAGCTATATTGGGCCTCTTTCCCCCGGGGACCCTGTCATCGGGGGAGTCATAACGTTCCACCGAATCGAATCCGACCTGATCCTGCATCCACTTCTGAAGAAACAGGGCCTTCTCCATCTCCCCCTCGCCGTCATTATCCGGCCCCAGGGCCGGTATGGCGACCAGCTCGCGCTGCAGGTCTATCATATCCTCCCTGTAACTGTCGATTTTGCCGTAAATACCTACCAGGTTATCGCTGTTCATATGACTACCTCGCTTGCTTCTGAATCGTACTGTTAATACGGTATCTCTAACACCGGGCAAGTTAACAGTCAAGGTTATTCTTCCCCCTCCATAGGGGTCGCTAAAGGCAGTTTTCGGGAGTTTCCCTGGAAAATGCGCCAGAATATCGCTCAGCCGCACAGACTCCGAATCATAAAGCCGCCGGACAGGGAACAAAAATCGGGGAAAATCCACAGGGGTAGTTTTAAGTTGACAACCGCGGAGCGAATCTGATTAAATAGCGTAGGTAATACCTGGCCATTAGTGTTCAGAGCAGCCCAGGAAGAAATGTCTAGAACCCCTGAAGAAAAAAAAAGAAAAAAAGCTGCCGGTCCGGCCGGAGGTAGTTCCTCAAAACCCTCCCGGGGGCAATACAAGAACAGTTTAACCGTCCTGAGAACACTGGTCACCAACCAAAACCTGGACCGGGCACTGGGAGAAACTGCGGAATATATCGTCAGGTTGATGAACCTGAGGATGTTCGCGGTAATCACTCTGGACCGGAGAGACAAGACCCTGAAACTGCTCCGGGCCGAGAGCGAGAAGGGGCAGTTCCACTACGTCAGGGGTCTCGATTATCATATCGGGAGCACCTCTCTGGTGGACGACTGGATCGAGGAGCTGAGCTCCAGTGAGATTACCGAATACAGTTCCGAAGACCTTCAGGACTTTCTGATAAAACTTACCGATCAGGATCTGATCAGCGAAGATATACTCGGCGCGGTGGTTCACAAACTGGTCATGCAGGGCTGGAGCAGGGTATTCTTCGTCAATGGAGGCAGCAGAGATGACATCACCACCTTCTGCGCGTTTGTTTATTCCAGAAAGGTGCCCAGGACCCATCCCTCCCTGATGAGGGAGCTTACAGAACATGTCGGGATCGGGGTCAATATGAGAGTATCCCGGGACAGGTTGAGAGAAAAACTGATCAAATACGAAACAATAGTCGAATCCCAGGCCCGCTCATTCTTCCTGCTCAGAAAGGGAAGGATAGAATTTTTCAGCCGTCATCTGCCAGCCATGCTGGGGATGAAAGCCAGCCGTGTCAAGG
>WJIX01000316.1 GCA_014730075.1 bacterium
CTCCAGCAGCGGGATAAGCGTAAAATTGGCTGGAGGCGGGTCCGGCAGCAATAAACAGAAATCAGGTTAGAGCCGAGGAGAGCAGAAAGTATGAAATTAAATGAACTTAAACCACCCCGGGGAGCGGTAAAAAGAAGGAAGAGGCTGGGCCGTGGTACCGGTTCGGGAAGAGGCGACAAATGCACCCGGGGCGACAAGGGTCAGAACTCCAGGTCCGGCGGAGGGGTGCCTCCCTGGTTCGAGGGCGGGCAAATGCCCCTGCAGAGGCGGATTCCCAAGAGGGGGTTCACCAACATCTTCAAGAAGCACTATCAGATAGTGAATATAGACAAGCTGGAGTCGCACTTTGAAAAGGGAGAAAAGGTTACCAGGGAGACTCTGGAGCAGAAGAATATGATCGATAACGCTTCCAGGCCGGTAAAGGTTCTGGGACGGGGCAAAATCAGCAAGTCCCTTGATCTGGAAGTGGATCGTATCAGCAAGTCAGCCGCTAGAGCTATAAAGGAAGCCGGAGGATCGGTCAGCCTAACCTCCGGGGAGGAACTGCCGGGGCTGAATGAAGAGGAGAGCAGATAATGTTTAAGAAGTTTCAGGACATGTTCAGCATCCCTGAATTGAGAAAGCGTATACTCTTTACCGTCGCGCTTCTGGTTGTATACCGGGTGGGGAGCCATATCACCGCGCCGGGTGTCAACCCTCTCGCCCTGAAAGTCTTCTTCGAGAATCAGAAGGGAACGATCTTCGCTCTCTACGACCTTTTTGCCGGTGGTAACCTGAGCAGGGCAACCATATTCGCTCTCGGGATCATGCCCTACATCAGTGCTTCGATTATCATGCAGCTTCTCCAGACCGTTATCCCCTATTTCGAGAAGCTTGCCAAGGAAGGGGAAGAAGGACGCAAGAAGATTACCCAGTATACCAGATACGGAACGGTTCTTCTTTCGGTAATCCAGGCAATGGGAATTTCAATATTCCTTCTGAGCATGAAACCGGGTGGAGTGTCAGTGGTCACAATGTCACCGATGATGTTCAGGCTCCTTACCATAATTACCATGACCGCGGGAACCATATTCATTATGTGGCTGGGAGAGCAGATCTCCGAGCGCGGAATCGGAAACGGTATATCCCTGATTATTATGATAGGTATTCTGGCACGTTACCCCGGTTATTTCCTCAACACCTGGAGAGCGATAAAGCTCGGTCAGATAACAGCTTTCCGTCTGGTATTCCTCCTTCTGATAATGGTTGGAGTGGTTGCCGCGGTTATCCTGATTACACAGGGCCAGAGAAGGATACCGGTTCAGTACGCCAAGAGGATTGTGGGAAACAAGATCTATGGTGGAACCTCTCAGTACATACCGCTGAGGGTTAATACCGCCGGGGTAATTCCCATAATATTTGCCCGTTCGATTATGATGTTTCCCAGTACCATAGCGATGTTCTTCAAGGGGAGTGCCACCCTTGATTATATCAGGACCATTTTTGCCCCCGGGACATGGCTGTACCTTTCCCTCTACGCAGTGATAATTATATTCTTTACTTACTTCTACACCGCTATCATTCTCAATCCCACCGATATGGCTGAGAATATGAAGAAATATGGAGGGTTCATACCCGGTATCAGGCCCGGGAAAAGAACCAGTGATTACATAGACAGGATACTGACCAGGGTAACCCTGCCGGGAGCGATATTCCTGGCATTCATAGCAATACTCCCCGACATTCTGATGAGGCGAGGGGGGCTTCCGTTCTATTTCGGAGGAACCGGTGTGCTGATTATTGTGGGAGTTCTGCTGGATACCCTCAAACAGATAGAAACGCACCTGCTGATGAGGCATTACGACGGATTCATGAAGAAGGGTAAACTCCGCGGCAGGAGATAGAGTTCAGGAGGATTGAACGTAATTGAGTACTAACCTTATAATTCTTGGCCCGCCGGGAGCGGGCAAGGGAACCCAGGCGGTGAGGATAGCCGAGGAGATGGAGCTGAAGCACCTATCCACCGGCGACCTGTTGCGCGAAGAGGTTGCAGAAGGAACCGAGCTGGGCAGTAAGGCCAGGGAGTTCATGAACAGAGGGGAGCTGGTTCCGGACGAGCTTATTCTCTCCATGATCGCCGTCCACTTTGACGGGCAGGATAGCCGGGGGTGGATCCTGGATGGATTCCCCAGATCACTGAATCAGGCCAGGGCCCTTTCCGATATCCTCAGAGAAAAGGGGATCGAGCTGGATAATGTGATACTGCTGGATATTTCCCCGGAGACGGTTATTTCGAGGATTACCGGCAGGAGGGTCTGCAGCAGTTGCGGTGCGGTATATAATATCTCCAGCATGGAGGGCGACCGGTGCACTGAATGCGGGGGAGAGCTGATCATCAGGGATGATGACCGGGAAGAGACGGTAAGGCGCCGTTTCGAGGTGTACCGGAAACAGACTGAACCGTTGATTGAATATTACAGCGGGGAGGAAGGGTTGATGTTGAAGGTGGATGCCGGAGCAGGTATCGACGAGATAACCGAAAGCATTCTGGATGGAATAAAAGAGGCATGAATTGATAAGAATCAAGAAAGAATTTGAAATAGAGCAGATGAGAAGAAGCGCCCGGATTCTGCATGATACCTTTGATGAGATAAGCAGGGCGGTAGAGCCCGGTATAACTACCGGAGAGCTGGACCGGATAGCAGAAGAATATATTATATTCAGGGGTGGCAAACCCGCCTTCAAGGGTTACCAGGGATTTCCGGCCACTATCTGTGCTTCCATCAACGATGAGGTTGTGCACGGAATCCCCGGCGAAAGGAAGCTGGAGGAGGGGGATATTGTGGGGATCGATATGGGTGTGATTAATGATGGATACTATTCCGATGCCACCCGCAGCTATGCTATCGGTAAGATCAGCGATGAGGCGGAGCATCTACTCAAAACTACCATGGAGGCTCTGGATCTGGGGATAGATATGGCCAGGGAGGGAAACCACCTTTCTGATATATCCCATGCAATCCAGGAGCATTCCGAGAAGAACGGATATCAGGTGGTAAGGTCGCTGGTAGGGCACGGGATCGGGCGGGAGCTTCACGAGGAGCCCCAGATACCGAATTTCGGGCCTCCCGGCCAGGGTCCCGTTATCAAGCGGGGGATGGTTTTTGCCATTGAACCGATGCTTAATGCCGGCACCAGGGATATCGTTACCAGGAATGACAGATGGACGACAGTGACCAGGGATGGGAAGCTGTCATGCCATTTTGAAGATACTATAGCAGTTACAGATGGAGAACCGGAGATACTGACCCGGTGACAGTCACCGGGTCCTTTATGTAGCTCCGGTCTGGAAAGAAGAGGTATGGCTAAACAGAAGGGAATACCGGCTGAGGGAAAAGTAATAGAAGCGCTGCCCAATGCAATGTTCAGGGTTGAGCTGGAGAATAAGCATGTTGTCCTGGCCCATGTTTCCGGAAAAATGAGGATGAATTTCATCCGTATACTCCCCGGAGACAAGGTAGCCCTGGAATTGAGTCCTTATGACCTGGGGCGGGGCAGAATCACCTACCGGTATAAATAGAGATACGGCAGTCGCAAAAAGGTTGCCTGTGCTGGTTGGAGCAGGCGGGGTGTTCGCCGCGCAATCAGCATTCTGGTTCTACCACTGACCCCCTGGCGGTGTCAGTGAGGATAGAGAAGAGGAAAGAAAGTGAAAGTAAGAAGTTCGGTAAAGAAGATATGTTCAAACTGTAAGATAATCAGGCGTAAGGGTGTTATACGGGTAATCTGCAGAGACCCAAAGCACAAGCAGCGCCAGGGATAATTTCTGCAGGAGCAGGATACTAATGAAAGGAGAATATCTGTGGCTCGAATAGCCGGAGTAGATATACCGGATAATAAGCATGTGGTTATAGCCCTGACCTATATTCACGGTATCGGAAGGACCAGTTCCAGAGAGATACTGGACAAGGCTGAAGTACCTCATGAGGTTAAAACAAAGGATCTCAGAGAGGAACAGATGGTCAGGATAAGGGATATCATCGAGGATGATTATACCATCGAGGGAGCCCTTAGAAGCGAAACAACCCGTAATATAAAAAGGTTGATGGATATCGGTTCCTACCGCGGTCTGAGACACAAGCTCCGCCTCCCGGTCAGGGGGCAGAGGACCCATACCAACGCCCGTACACGTAAGGGGCCTAAATTCAGGCCGGGCGGCAAGAAGTAAATACCAGTAACCAGTACAGGAGGTAGTCAGTTGGCCAAACCTAAAAAGGGCAAGAAGAAAAGAGTCAAGAAGAAGAAAAAGGTAAAGCTGGAAGTAGAAGGCATCGCCCATATTAAATCCACATTCAATAACACTATCATAACTGTGACCAACAAGGAAGGCGATGTGGTGAGCTGGTGCAGCGCGGGGAAACTTGGATTCAGAGGATCCAGGAAAAGTACCGCATTCGCGGCACAGCAGGCGGCCCGAGAGGTAACCGATGATATAAAGGATAGAGGGATGAAGAAGGTGGAAGTGTGGATCAAGGGTCCGGGCCCGGGAAGGGAACCGGCGATAAGGTCTCTGCGCGCCGCGGGGATCCGGGTAACCGGAATAAGGGACTGTACCCCGGTTCCGCATAATGGAGTGAGGCTGAAGAAGAAGAGGAGAATGTAGATAGAATCAGAAGCCGGGAATCGCCTTTAAATAACGTGATGAATGGATTAATAGAGCTTGATTATATAAGTTGAGAAAGCCAGGGAGGTTCAAGTAGATGGCTAAGTACACGGGACCCAAATGCAAACTATGCAGGAGGGAACAGACAAAACTTTTTCTCAAGGGGGAGCGGTGCTATTCTGACCGCTGCGCTATTGAAAAGAAGAATTACCCGCCCGGAGAACGCGGGCGAAGAGGTTTCAGCCGGAGGAGCAATTACAGGCTGCAGCTCCGCGAGAAGCAGAAGCTGAAGAGGTACTATCAGCTGCTGGAGAGGCAGTTCCACAACTATTACAAGAAGGCTGATAATATCAAGGGAGTAACCGGTGAAAACCTCCTGGTCCTGCTGGAGAGCCGGCTGGACAACCTGATTTACAGAATGGGATTCGCCCCCTCCCGTTCCGCCGCCAGACAGTTCGTGATGCATAACCACTTCGAGGTTAACGGCAGGAGGGTGAACATACCGTCATACCAGGTCCAGGTGGGTGACAGAATATCTCCCAGCGGCGGCAGCAGCAAGATGGGGATAATTGAAGAGTCATTGAAGAAGCAGAGTAACAGGGAAATGGTTCCATATATTTCAGTTGACGCCGACAAGAAAGAGGGCGTCTATCTGGAGAAGCCGACCAGAGACATCATACCTGTTCCTGTTACCGAGAGTTTGATTGTGGAGCTGTATTCGAAGTAATCGTAATCAGCGCAATCTATTCGGATTACCAATATGCAGTGATCGGCCTGTAAGGAGGAACAATTAAATGAAATGGCGTAATCTTTTGATGCCCAAAGAAGTAGAAATAGATGAATCGGTATCTACCGAGACATTCGGCAAATTCAAGATAGAGCCTTTTGAGAGGGGATTCGGCTACACCATTGGGAACGCCCTCAGGAGAACGCTTCTCTCTTCGATTCAGGGCGCGGCCGCGGTGGCGGTGAAGATAGATGGCGTACAGCATGAATTCGATATTATGGACGGGGTCAAGGAGGATGTCGCGGATATCATCCTCAATATAAAGCAGCTGATCCTGTTGATGCACTGTGACGAACCGAAGTTCCTGACCCTGAGCGTGGATAAGAAGGGAGAGGTCCTGGCTTCTGATATCGAGGAAGACGCCGAAATAGAAATAATCAATAAGGACCTTCATATTGCTACTGTTACCAAGAAGGTGCCTCTGAAGATTCAGATACTGGTCGGTCATGGCCGGGGGTATGTTGGAGCCGATGAACACAATATTGATGATACCGAGATCGGGCTCATACCTATAGATGCGAACTTCAGCCCGGTGAAGCAGGTCAAGTATGAGGTCAAGGATACCAGGGTGGGCCAGAGAATTGATTTCGACTCGCTCTCTCTGGATATAACAACCAACGGAAGTGTTGATCCCCACGACGCGCTGGGATACGCTTCCAAGATACTGAAGGATCATTTCCTCCTCTTCATGCATTTCGATGAAGAGCCATACGAAGAAGAGGAAGAGGATGAGGTAAATGAGGAAGTCCTGAAGATGAGAGAACTGCTCAACAGAAGCGTTAAGGAACTGGAACTCTCGGTGAGGTCTTCCAACTGCCTCAAGGCGGCCAAGATAGAGACCCTGGGCGACCTGGTACAGAAGACCGAGAGTGATATGCTGAAATATCGTAATTTCGGCCGGAAGAGTCTCAAGGAAATTACTGATATTCTTTCCGGAATGGATCTGCATCTGGGGATGGATGTGGATGGCATTCTCAAGAGCGAAGACGAGACAGAGGAAGAGGTGGATAAGTAATGCGTCATAATAAAGATAAAAAAAGCCTTAACAGGACTTCGTCTCACAGGAAGGCGATGCTAAGCAATATGGTTACATCGCTCTTCAGGAGAGAGCGAATCCAGACCTCCAGGAGGAAGGCCAAGGAAGCCAGAAGGGTGGCCGAACGGATGATCACCTATGCCAAGAAGGGCGATCTCGCTTCCAGGAGACAGGCCGCGAGGGTGGTCAGGGACAAGAAGGTCCTGCAGAAGCTTTTCGATAATATCGGACCCAGGTTTGCCGATAGAGACGGAGGATATACCAGGGTGCTTAAGATGGCCAGGCGCTCGGGGGACAATACTGATATGGCTCTTCTGGAGCTGCTTCCGAAAGATGCTAAGAAGCGGGGAAAGAAGCAATCGATGAAGAACTACCGCAAGATAGAGATCCCCGAAGACCCGGTAAAGGCCAGGGAGAAGAAGATGCAGGAGGAGGCGGAAGAGAAGAGGAAGGAAGAGGAAGCTGAAGCTGCCGAGAAGAAGAAGGAAGAGGAGGAGAAGAAGGCCGAGGCGGAAAAGGCCAGTGAAGCCGAAGAAGAGGAAGCACAGGAAGCCGGCAAGGAAGAAGAGGCGGAAGAAGCTGTAGAAGAGAAGGAAGAAGAGGAAGATTCCGGCGGGGGGGATGAAACCGCCGAAGAGGAAGAAGAGAAAAAAGAGGAGTAGCGGATTTAAGATCTGTTTCCCCTGAAGAGAATGAATAGATATGAGGAGCCGTGCTTATTACCTGGCGGCTCCTCTTTTTGTGTTGGCGTTATCAAAGGTATTGGATAAGAGGGGCTGAAAATGATATCTTTCATTCTATCGGTTGGTTTGCCCCTTCAAATACGGGATAGGCAGGAATGCTGACTGAAGTAATACTTCCAATTTTCTTCATAGTCTTTCTGGGTGCCGTGCTGAGGCGCCTGGGCGGGGTGGACGAAAAAGTATTCTCCAGGACCCAGCTGTATATACTATCCCCAGCGCTTATTTTCGCGGCCCTTACCAGAAACAGCACCGAATTATCACTGCTTCTGGAGGCGCTTCTATTTATAGCAATTCTGTCAGTTACTCTCTTTTCTGTTGCCCAGGGGGCGGGATTTTTGCTCAGGGAGGACAGGGTGACAAGGAACGCCGTTTCTCTGGCCTCCATGTTCTCAAACAGCGGATTTTACGGCATTCCGGTATGCATGCTGGCCTTCGGCGATCAGGGGGTGGTATACGCAGCTATCTTTGTGGCGGGATCCTCCACCATGCAGTCGACCCTCGGTATCTATACCGCCAGCGCGGGCAGGAAAACTCCGGGGCAGGCTTTCCGGACTATCCTCCGGGTGCCGATGCTCTATTCCATAGTGCTGGCCAAGCTGCTGCTTTACCTGAACGCCCTTCCCCCGGAATCTTTCATGAAGATGATCAATCTGCTGGGCAATTCTGCCATTCCCCTGGGGCTGCTTCTTCTGGGAATGCAGCTGGAGGGTATCATATCGCAATTGCTGAGGAGCAGGAATAAGATCGTGCCGGAGCGGGAGACAAAGATGGATGGCAGGGCCGCGGCGCTGGGCGGTATGGGCGCGCTGATAAAACTTGCCGGCGGGTTTGCCGCCGCCCTGATACTGGTCAGGATATTTGGTTTCAGCGGAGTTATGGGTAAGGTGTTCGTGGTGGAAGCTGCCATGCCGACGGCGGTTAACGCTGTGGTATTCGCCACCGAGTTCGACTGCAGGCCTGAAATTGTTACGGTGGGGATATTGATTTCCACACTGGCCAGTATTTTCACCATCACTATGGTCCTTGGTTATCTGGGAGCTTGATCGATGAACAGAGAAAATCTCTTTGCACCTGAAAGCGAAGAGGAGGCTGCCGGTATCTTGCTGGACCGCCCCGGCTTTGCTGGAGTGGATACAGCCGGCTCTGTGCTGGTGGACAGCGGGTCATATTACAAATCCGGTACAGGAGAGGATGGTATAATCATCAATCCATCCGGGTTCGGAGATATTCATGAAATATCCGGGCGGGATATGCTTGCAGTTGCCGGCGGAGGTGTAGAAGCAGAAGAGCTCAGTGCGGCCGCTGCTGAAAAAGGATTATACTTCCCCTCCTGGAATTCATGCTGCCGGGGCTTGACCCTGGCGCAGCTAGTAGATGAAGGGCCGGTTTCAGACCTCAGGCGGGTATATGGCGGGATGAGGGAATATATTCTGGGGTTCAGAGTGGCAACCCCCGGCGGAAGAATGATTTCATCGGGATCAAGAGCGGTAAAGGATGTGAGTGGGTACGACCTGGCAGGGTTTGCCATGGGTTCGCTGGGAAGATGCGGGCTGGTAACCGAGGTCACCGCAAGGCTGCTGCCGGCAAGGCGTTTCCTGGAGATAAGAATTTACTCCTGTGGTGAGGATAATTTCCGGGAGGCCTCGATGGAAATTAACCGGCAGATTGGAGCGGTGGGACAGAAGATTTATCTGGGCCGGGCAGCCTCCCTTCTCGCTGGAAGATCCACAGGTGGAAATTCTCAGCCTGGCGGAGGCGAAGCTCTCCTCGAAGTCAGGTTCGAGTCAGAGACCGAAGAGGGCAGGGCAAGAACCGGCGATAAGATAGAC
>WJIX01000317.1 GCA_014730075.1 bacterium
CTTTATGGCTTCTTTTATCAGTCTCTTTTTTCCAACACCTCTGGGTCCTTCAAGGATGAGTGTTTGCCCTCTTTTTTCTTTCGAATCTATTAATGAATTGATTTCTTTCAGTTCTTTTTCTCTTCCAACAAGTATATTCTCTTTTAATGCAGGCCTTTCTTTTATATCTTCCCGTATTATTGTCTGTGTTTTTTCCCTTGCTTTGTCTGATGACTCAATTCTTACTTCTTTATTGGTTTTGCATAAATCCAGGATGAAGGATGAGAGAGTATATGAGTTTCCTATTCCAGCGGCTACAAGTTTTGTAGAAAGCACCCTGTATTTTTCTTCGTAGAATGAATTGCTGATTTTCGAATAGAGTGGTACTTTTTCTCCCGTAATGCATTCGACTAAAGTCATTCCCAGAGCATAAAGATCAGAACTCTCAGAATACTCTTTGTCGCATATTATCTCAGGGGGTAAAAATCTGGGGGTTCCGCTGATCCCCTCACGGACCTTACCTGCTGAAGCAGAAAGTCCGAAATCAAGGAGTTTTACTTCAATTTCCTCACCCTCCTTTATTATCATTATATTTTGTGGTTTTATATCACCATGCAGAGTCTCATTCTTATGAAGATATCGGAGAGCTGATATCACCTTTTCGAGTAATTCAGGAATATACGAAAGATTTATATTATTGCTCAGAAAGGTTTTGATGTCCTCTCCATCGACCATCTCCATGGTGAAGTAAGGTATGTTCTCTTTTAAGACTCCGAAATCGAATACTTTAACCAAACCCGGGTGATCGAGTGATGAGAGGGTCCTGAATTCATTGAAGAATGTCTCAGATGCTTTCTCATCTACATTCGATGGGATCTTTAGAGCGGTATTCTTTTTCTCGAGATTGTCATTTACTAGATATACTTCTCCGGCAGCTCCACTCCCCAAGAGTTTCTTCTTCTGGTATCGTGCTGGAAGTTGATAATCTCGTTTCATATAAGATTATCTTAATGATAATGTTATGAGGAGACAATAAAAAACCCTCCCTAGTTTAGGGAGGGTGTAAAAGTTATTGATTGGAATTATTATTAACCATTAGGAGAAGATGCATATTGACTAAAGTGCTGCAGCCCAGCCTTGACGATGCTGCCATCCATATACCCACCGATATCTTCCCAGATCCCGGTCTCTTCATTGAACCAGAGTACCCGTGAATCCGCAGCATCGGTCTTATCCATCTCCAGCGACAGGATCACATCCTTGTTGAACTGGATACCGTGGGGTTCCAGCCTTACCATAGCGCTGGGGTACTCGGGCATCTCGATACTGATCATAGTGTCTTCGTCCAGGGCGCCGGGAGGGAAATAGAGGCTGAAGTAGCCGTTGTCTATAATGCCTCCATCTTCAGCAGAGATCATTTTCTCGGTGATCATGGAACTGCCGGCTGTGGACATATAGGAAGACTCCTCAGGGGTGGAGAGAAGCCGAACGAAAAGGGGGTTCTCAACACCGGGCATTGTAGTGCCATCCTGCGAGGGGGAAACAGGAGTGTATTCTCCACAACCATAAGCAGCCAGTACACTGAGGAAGGTAATAGTGATGAGGAATTTTCTGATTGTGGATTGTCCTGACATTCTTCCCACCTCCTGAGGGTCTAAAAAACTCTTTTGTTTCTTTCTCGTTCCCATCGTCATCATCTTCTGCCCGTAATGTATAGGCAACGGAGGTGCCACCCGTCCTGATTCCGGGGCTGGAGGGTGGTGGGATCGTTTTGCTGGGTGAACTGGCCAAGAAAGACCGCTTCCCTAACTTATTGTTTGGATTGTTGTTACAAAGCCAGGCCTGTTTTATGAAGTGAAGCAGGACTCTGTTTTTATATTTATTCAGGAACGGATCGGCCGTTATGTCAGAGGGTTAAATTGGGGATTTTCTCGAGGTATTGGGGAGATATAAATAGGACAGAAGTATTACTGGCAGGTAACTGGTTTAATGTCAGTCTGTTACGGCAGACGGTTCATATTCGCCGGTTTTGAATTTTTCCTTTATCTCTGAGCTGTCTATTCCATATTTTTTAAGCTTGTACCTCATCGTTCCCCGTTCTAACTCAAGAAACCTCGCCGCAGCGGTGATATTCCCCCCCATTTTCCTCAGTGCTTCAATGATAATCTCTTTCTCTATCTCGTCCAGGGGTATTCCCTCAGGAGGAAGATCAATGCATATCCTTCCCCGCTCTTCCGCCATGTTTACAGTTGTTTCTGCCGGTTCCGTATTGATGGGAAGGTCAGCCGGTTCTATTATTCCGCTGGTGTTTAGAAGTACCGCTCTTTCGATTATATTGATCAGCTCCCTTATATTCCCAGGCCAGCTGTATCTCTGTAGAGTATCTATCGCCTCATCGGTTATCTCTATATTACCCTTCTTAAGCCGCTTTGCGAATTTGGAAGTATAATGATAAGCGATGGGAAGGATATCCTCTATTCTGTCTCTCAGGGGAGGGAGGTTGATTTCAATGACATTCAGGCGGTAGAAAAGATCTGCCCTGAATATCTTTCTTTCGACATCCTGCACAAGGTCACGGTTGGTAGCTGAGATTATCCTGATATCCACCGGTAGAAACTGGGTGCCGCTTACTCTTCTGATGGTACGCGAGTCCAAGAATTTCAGGAGCTTGGCCTGAAGCTTGTAGTCTATCTCTCCGATCTCATCCAGGAAGATGGTTCCCCCGTTGGCGCATTCGAACAGTCCTATTTTTCTCTTCTTCGCGTCTGTGAATGCTCCCTTCTCATGGCCGAAGAATTCGCTTTCCAGAAGAGCTTTCGGTATGGCGGCGCAGTTGACCTCTATGAACGGCCCATCCCTGCGGGGACTGGCAGAGTGGATCGCTCCGGCCAGTGCTCCCTTTCCGGTACCATTTTCACCGGTTATCATGATGGAGGTGCTTGGGCTTTCAGCTACCTTTCTGCTAAGGGAGATGACTTCCTTTATCTTTCTGCTTTCCCCCAGTATATTGTCGAAACTCTTTTCCTTTGACTTTATTCTGTCAGCGGCGTTTCTATGCTTCCGTTCTCCAATACCACGGGCTATGGTGGCTAATATCCTGAACAGATCCTCCTTATTATATGGTTTGAAGAGGGTGTGGCGGGCTCCGAACTCTATGGCGATCCTGTCGCTTCTCCGTGAGCCCTCCGGAAGTAGCAGAATGACCTGGGTTGCGGGGTGCGTACCCCTCCAGCCAGCCAACTTGGAAGCCGCCCGGTCTATTTCATTCTCATCCCATGCATCAGGAAGTGAGAATATCATCATATCTGTTTCGGGGGGATTAGATGCAACAAAACTTTCCAGGGAAGTATACAGGCTCACCTCCCAGCCGGCCTGCTCGCAATCGACCGCTATATCAGGCTTACTGCCTGTGGTATAATCTATTATATGCGTTTTCATTGACAAATATTCTTCTTATACGGTTATGAATGTGGCTGCTTTCAAGTTGTTTAAGTTTAAAAATGCAAGATATATGCCTCACCAGTCTTAACCGCGTTTGCCTTTACCCTGTTGCGGTGAGGCTTTCTCTGTGTTATTTTTCTATCTGGATGGATTAGATATTCGTATCCGGGGAAAATAAGAAGGAGCCGATATGAGAATATATCCGGAAAGGGCTGCCGCCGGTAAGCGGATATTATATCCCGGATACCTCAAGCCCCTCTTGATTCTGATTCTTTTTATCTTTGCTGTATTTACAACCGGATGCAGTGATAACGATATTATCTCCGGAAAGGCTCCGGTTATAAACTCGATAACACCTTCCAGCGCGGAAATGGGGGATACCATCACGGTGGAAGGGGAGCTTTTCGGGAATGATCCGTACATGAACAGGCTGGTCTTCTCTCCCGGAAAATTCTCCGGTAATGAATACAGGGAATACGCGATGCCTCTGAGCGCAAGCACGGATATGCTTAAGGTATTAGTCCCGGATGGGGCCTTTACCGGTAATATAAGGGTTGAAAAGGTGCATCCGATGAACGGAGGTTATCCGGTGAGCGGCGGGAATGTCTACCTTCCCACATCCTATCAGCCATTCAGGATTAACCTGAGAGCCGGGGATGTTGGTAGGGCCCTGTTCGGATACGATGATAATGAATTTACTCTTGGGACCGGAGGCTCAAGGGAACATCTGATAATAATATTCTGTAATTCAGTGCCGATGAAGTTTAATAACGAATATCTGGATACCGAATACAGCTTTATTATCTCACTGGAAGAAGCTTTTCTGGCGGAATCTAATTCATCAGAGAGTGGAATGGTTCTTAGCAGCTCAGGGATCAGGGATGATTACGAACCGGAATTGATGGAGGAGCCTGGCCCCGGCATTTTTGCCGCAACAGGTTTTGACAGGAGAAAACGGGAGCAGCTTGAGAAGCTGCTTTCCGATAACCGTGGAAAGGCGATACCGAAGAGAGAAACTTTCAGGGCTTCTGTTGGAAAAGGTGCTGCCCCGGCCACCGCTAATTTCTATATTCTATCCAATTATCAGGGTTCTCTTACCGATCCCTCGAGCTTTTCAAGTATTCAGGCCGATCTGAAATATGAGGGAGATAATACTCTTCTCTATCTTGACAGCAGTACCTATGGCGGAGCGATTTCAGATCCGGAGCTGGAGGAAATAGGCAGGAGGTTCGATCAGGAACCGGGCAGCATATATACGACCGACCGGCAGGCCTTCGGCCAGGAATCGGATATCAACGGCGACGGAAAGGTAGCCATACTGATGAGCCCTGAGGTGAACCGCCTTACTCCTCCGGGGGCGGGCTATTATATCGGTGGTTTTTTCATGCCCGGAGATCTTCTGCCATCTTTTGTCCCTGCCGGATGCAGCAACGGGATGGAAATATTCTATACACTGGTTCCAGATTCTGCCGGGGTATACGGTTTCCAGATACCAAAGAGCTTCAGCATACCTGTAATAAAGAGTACCCTGGCCCATGAATTCCTTCACATGATCATGTTCAACCAGCGGGTTCTGAAGTACAGCAGCGGGATGGGCCCTTACTACCTGGAAGATCTGTGGCTGGAAGAAGGGCTTGCTCATATCGCCGAAAGTATCAACCAGTACTGGGACGGGAATGTTACCAACAGCAACCTGTTCCTCTCAGATCCCTATGATGTATCACTTATATATGGAGAGGACGGGATTGAGAACAGGGGGGCCGCATTTCTGTTTCTGAGGTATCTGGCCGATAGATACAGTGAAGGGATCTTACGGGAGCTGGTTCAATCCAGGAAGAACGGGGAAGGGAATATCAGTGCTGCCACCGGAAATGATTTTATTGAGCTGTTCTCAGACTGGTACGCGGCCCTCTATCTCAGCGGCAGTGGGATAAGCAGTGATCCCAGGTATCAGTTCGCTACCCTGGATGAGCATGGGTTCAGCGAGATCGCCAGGGACAGTGTTTACGCTCTGGATGCCTACTACGGTAATGTGAGATCATACGGTTCGCGGCTGATAAAGGTCAGCCTTCCTGAGGACTCCGACAAGAGGATCAGAATCAGAAGCAGCGACAACGGGAGAATGAATGCTGTTATTGTCCGGCTGCAATAAGATCTATTCCGGCAAGGTAATTATGCACCTGGCCGTGTTTTTTCTGCTCCCTGTTATTATACTTTCATGCGCCGGCAAAAATCAGCCCGGGTACCATGAAAGGAATGAAATAACCGGAACGGTTATGATCCGAGGCGGCGGGCCAATGAACAGAACCATATTCATACTGGATGATTACGGGATAAGGACCCTGATAGAAAACGGTAAATGGAAGGATGAATTAGCTTCCCTTAAAGAACGCCGGGTAAGGGTAGAGGGTCAGATCCATGGAAGCCCGAGGTATGGTTACAGCATGGATGCTGAATATTATCATCTGGTTCCCCCTGACGGGATGATATCGGTAAGAGGCGTGCCCTATGAC
>WJIX01000318.1 GCA_014730075.1 bacterium
ATGATTTTCATTTATTTTCCTCCATCCAGATTGATTATTCAGATACTGTCTTATTCTTCTCTGATCCAGTCCACCGCGGCCCCAATCACCGGGTCGCCGCTCTCTAGCAGCTCTGATCTTCCCGGGGTTATTTCGTAGTCGGGGATTACTCCGTTTCCTTCCAGCCTGGTTCCGTCTTCCGCGGTGTAGTTACCTATCACGTACTGAAAGGCATCTCCATTGGGAAGCTGGTCGATAACCGATGGGAGGGCGGCTCCAGGGGTTCTGGTGCCGAAGACCTTGGCAGCTCCGATTGACTGGAGCCCCCCCGCCAGAAATTCAGACGCGGAAGTGGACATCTCATCCACCAGCACCGCGACCCGGCCCTGGTAGGTTTCAGGCCTGGGGTTGATAATAAGCTTAAGTTCGCTGTCCCGTGTGCTCAGTTTTCCCAGGTATCTCCCCCTTTCGCTGACAAACCATCCGGACATTCCCATTGCCATCCCGCCGATACCTCCCGGATTGCCGCGGATATCGATGATAATTCCCTTTTTATTCATGAATTCGGAGATCGCCCGGTTGAACTTAGGCATCAGATGCATGGGATCAAAGAAGGAGCTGAAGGCGATATATCCGATATCATTTTCTATCTCGGAGTAATCCAGCCAGACATAGATCTCAGGCAGATACCCGAACCGGGAAGATCTACCCTTTCTAGCTTCAAGGCACAGAGCCCTTTCAAGCTCATTCCCTGATCCGTCTATGAATCTGATCTTCAGGGTATCACCGGGGGATCCGGCCAGTGAGTGGAGCAGGGAAGCATTCAGTGAGTAGTTCAGGAATGGCTTGCCCGCCAGGTTCTCCCTGAGACTGGAGAGCCTGTCCGCGGCAGCTCTGCCGTTGATTGATAATATTTCCCAGCCGGGCTTTATCCCAGCTTCCTCGGCGGGAGACCCCTCTCTTACCGATACGACCAGGGGCTTGCCTCCCCTGATCCTGGCTGTTATCCCCGCCTCACCGGAGGAAGAGGAGGACGACCCCTCAGAACCGGTTATATCTGTATAAGCTTCCCTGGGGATAACGCCGAAATGCGATTGGCCCAGCTCACTCAGCATCTCGTTCATTGTTTCCCTCGCCTCGCTCATATATTCCGCTTCTGAGACCTGGGTCCTGTAGCGCTCTCCTATCTCTTTCCAGTCCAGGCCCATTATTTGCGGGTCCCAGAATTTCTTGCGGATAGTGTTCCAGATGTAGTCAAACGATTCCAGGTTCAGTTCCCGTTCTTTCTCGGTCAGCGGATCCCGTTTCAGACCGGGGTCCTCAGTGGAGACCGTACCCCGGTGGCATCCGGAAAGTGGCAGAGCGGATGCTACAGCGGAGAATAAAAGTAAAGCCGCAACATTCCGTTTCCAACCAGACAATTTCATTTTCAAGATAATACCTCCTTTGAGATATAATTATATTTAACCTATCTCAGTTTGTTCAAGAAATATATCCCATTCCTTTCGGTATTCCGGGCGGCCTGACCCCGGTTCGGTATGGAGGGTGAATTAAAAAGTCAGTGATTTAAAGACTTTTTTCTATTATAATCCTGTCAGGGATGACCATGAAATATGCCGGATAGAAAGGGGATTCAGATGATGAAAAATGCAGGGCCCTTAATCTGCCTCTGTTTTATTGCCACCCTTATCAGCTCCTGCGGTGAGGATGAGATTGCAGAGCCGGAGCCCGATAAAGATCCTGAGGTCAGGATACTGACCCCTGAGAATAACCGGTATTTCCCGGCAGGTGATTCGATACTTTTTACTGCCCGGGCGGAAAATCACGGTGGAGTAGGGCTGCAGCCGGATATGATCATCTGGATTTCGGATAAGGATGACACCCTGGGTTCGGGGTATTCGTTCTACAGGGATGATCTTTCCGTCAATACCCACGGGATCTCTCTGATGGGGTGTGACATGGACGGGAACTGCTCCAGCGACGAAGTGACCATACATGTTACCAGTAACCAGCCGCCCACCGTCAGTATCACCGGGCCGGGGGACGGAAGCTCCTTCCTGGAGGGAGAGATGATCACTTTTACCGGGGAGGCAAACGACTGCGAGGACGGAATTCTGTCGGGCAGCGAGCTGGTTTGGGTTTCAGGCACAGATGGCACCTTCGGTACCGGCGATTCGGTGAGGACCAATCAGCTTTCCGGGCAGATACACCTTGTCACATTGACCGGGACCGACAGCGACGGAAACAGTACCACCGATTCGATTACCGTTTATATAACCCATTCCATGGTCTCAGTTCCCGCTGTAACCTCCTTTCCGATGGGGGGAGGCCTGGAGAGCGATGAACTTCCGGTTCATCAGGTAAACCTGGATGGCTATTCGATAGGGAGATTTGAGGTCAGTTACTACCTGTGGTCCAGGGTCAAAACCTGGGGGGAAGCAAACGGGTACAGCTTTGCCAGCGAAGGAGAGCCAGGTTACGGGGCGGATGGTTCGGGCCAGCAGCCGGTGGTAATGATCAGCTGGGGGGACTGTATTGCCTGGTGCAACGCCTTCTCGGAGATGAATGGTTACACTCCGGTATATTACAGGAGCTCCTCCAGGGTTGAATTGTATGATGATTCATCACTGGAGGCGGATCTCAGTAATGATTGCGTGGACTGGAACGCTGACGGATTCAGGCTGCCCACAGAGGCAGAATGGGAATGCGCGGCCAGGTATATCGATGGCAGCAGCTTCTCGGACGGTGATAAACACAGCGGCAGCAATCTCTATCCCGACCCGGATGACTGCGTATGGCACAGTGGCAATTCAGGGATGAAATCGTACCCGGTTGGAAGGCTCAACCCAAACAGCCTCGGTCTGCACGACATGACCGGGAATATATGGGAATGGTGCTGGGACAGGTATGATCCGGACTATTACAGTGTCTCTCCCCTGGAGAATCCCCTGGGTCCGGCCAGCGGCAGCAGGAGATTGGGGCGGGGGGG
Source organism: bacterium (assembly GCA_014730075.1). Lineage (GTDB taxonomy): Bacteria > Krumholzibacteriota > Krumholzibacteriia > Krumholzibacteriales > WJIX01 > WJIX01. Next base: position 2,969 of record WJIX01000318.1, read on the forward strand.
AAGCTGGAATGTGGAACTGGCCGACAGGTGTCATACATCCGAACGTCTCGGCCATAATCCCACGCTGAAAACACCCGATTTCGGGTTCAGGATCTGCAGGTCAGCTCCCTGATCGGTAAGGCTGCGGGCGGTTACAGTATAAGGAACTTACACCCCGGTGGGTATATCCAGGAAGAGGGTATCAAGCTTGAACTCTCTGGCCAGGTGTTGGCCCACTGCCTTTATGCCGACTGTCTCGGTTGCGTAATGACCCGCGCAGAGCAGGGTAATTCCGCGCTCATAAGCACTGTGGTAGACTGAATGGGACCTTTCTCCGGTAAGAAGGGCATCACATCCCGCCTCTTCGGCCTCTCCTGCCAGGGAGGCCCCCGAGCCCGAAACTATGGCGAGTTTCTTGATACGCGGTTTGCCGAAATCGAAGAGTTCCACTCTGGTTGAAAGAATCTTCCCGATCTTACGGGCCAGCCCGGAGGGGGTAATCTTTCTGGTCAGGTCTCCCATTACCCCTATTTCCCTTCCGCCATATTCCCCGAAACCGCCGCATTCATTCAGCTCCAGCATTTCTGCCAGCCGGGCGTTGTTGCCCAGCGATGGATGGGCGTCCAGGGGCAGATGGGCCGCGTAGAGGGATATTCCGTTTCTGATAAGAAGCTCCAGCCGCTTCTTCATTATTCCGGTTACCGGCTGCTGATCTCCCCAGAATAGCCCGTGGTGTACGATCAGCATATCCGAACGGTTTCTTGCCGCTTTACTGATCGAAGCCCTGCATCCGTCAACCGCGAGAGATATCTTGTTTACCCTGCCCGCTCCTTCCACCTGAAGTCCATTCAGTGATGCGTCGATACTGCTGAATTCATCAATCCGCAGAAGCTGGTCAAGGTATTCGGTGAGTGTAGTGAGTAACAATATCAATCCTTTCCTGGTTCATAATTCCCCGGAGCAGCCCGGAGTGAATCCTTTGAATAGGTTACCATCAGATTTACCGGTCCATCTTCTTCCCCGCTGAAACTGACGGTAAGAGCATCTTTGGAGCGCCGCGAAAAGTTCTTTTCGCCCATCTCCAGGATAAGGTCTATCCCCGGCAGGTCGTCAAGAATTTCTGTTGTTCCGGCATCACAGAGGGCAATAATGAGATGGCATTCTTCTTTTATCATCCGGTTTATGGCCTCAAGGGCCGCTATCCCGGGGCTGATCAGGTTGTAATGGTTGAACCTGCTGTACTCCGCCCTGATCGAATCCGGGTTTGAAACACTGAATATCCCGATCCTGATTTCTCTGGAGCCGGAATTGCCGTCAGCCCTGGCTTCGATATCTGTAATAAGCCATCTCCTCAGATTATTCGAGCTCTCTTTGGTGGCCACGATATTTGCCGATACCAGGGGAAGGGGCAGGTCGAAGAGCCACAGCGGGCCGGAGAGGAATTTCATGGAATCTCTTCTAAGTATCAGCGGAGCGACTGCCCGGTATCCAATCTTCTTCAATTTATCTGTGGGAAAACCGGCGGGCCTCTCTTCTCCGGCAGAGATACCGGGAACTATCTCGATGAAATCAATAAGAAGAAGAGATTCTCTATTATCTGAGCTCGTCACCAGCTCAACTGTCCGGTCCGGATTCCTGTTACCGCTTCGGGCCTGGTCCAGGGCGCCTGAGAGGTTGCGGGTGATCAGGATATTGAAGCTGACCTTGCCGGTCACCGGAGAATCTGACTCCTCGCGGTTTATATAGATTTTCAGGGGTATGTAAACCGCCAGGAGTGCTATGAAAATAATTACACTGATCCCAAGCAGGGCAATGTTCTTTCTGGAAAGGTTACTCTTCATCTTTTTTCAGTCTCTTGTACAGGGTAGGTTTGGAAATGCCCAGGATCGAAGCCGCTTTGGTTTTGTCACCTACCATATCTACTACTTTCCTGATAACAGACCTTTCCACTTTGGGAAGGATTGGACTGCTGGATGCGAAATCGATATTGTCCACCAGGGACTGAATGGTCTCCTGGAATGATGAAGTTTCCTCCACCCTGTACTCGTCGGAATACCTGATTATTTCTTCGGGAAGGTCGCTGGTATTGATGATATCATCTCCGGATACTATTATCAGCCTTATGATGGTGCTTTCCAGCTGCCTGATATTTCCCGGCCAGCTGTACTTCTGAAGGTAGATCATCGCCTCCGGTGATATCTTCTTCAGGGGGTAGTTATAGAGGCGGCAGTACATCTTCAGAAAGTGTTCGCAGAGGGGGGCGATATCCTCTTTTCTTTTCCTGAGAGGGGGTATATTGATCGGAAAGATATTTATTCTGTAATAGAGGTCTTCCCGGAATTCGCCCTTCTTTACCAGTTTCTGAAGGTCCTTGTTGGTTGCAGTTATAATGCGTGCTTCGGTAATTATCTCCTCGGTGCCGCCTACCCTGAAGAATGTTCTCTCCTCCAGGACCTGGAGGAGTTTCGGCTGCAGCGAAAGGGGAAGGTCTCCTATCTCATTGAGAAATATGGTACCCTTTCCAGCTGTCTCGAAATGGCCTTTCTTCTGCCTGTATGCGCCGGTGAATGATCCCTTTTCATGCCCGAAGAGCTCGCTCTCCAGAAGGTCTTTCGGAAGGGCTGATACGTTGACCGCCTGGAACTTGAAATCCTTCCTGGAGCTGGAGTGGTGGATAGTCTTGGCTGTAAGATCCTTTCCGGTTCCGCTCTCACCGGTCAGGATGACCGTGGTATCCATTTCCTTTACTCCGTCAATGAGATCGCAGACCATTGACATGGCAGTGGATTCGCTCACTATGTGATCGAATTTCCTCACGCCGGCTGTTTTCCCGGCCTGCGGAGGAGATATGGGGGTTGCCGATGATATAACCGTTCTCTCAATCAAGGCCTTCTCCAGGGAGGTGGCCAGCTGCTGGAGAATGGCCAGAAGCAGCTCTTTGTTCTTCTGATCCCTCTCCGATTCTATTTTTCCCGAATCAAGATACAGCGAACCGTTCAGGCCGCCTTTCAGTTTCAGCGGCAGACAGAGAATGCGGGGATGCTTCCCCAGAAAACTGTCACTGACTTTATCGAGGGGGAGCGATATCCTGGTTGTGTCCAGCGGGTAACCCATCTGGTTGACTATGTTTATGATTGAGACAATATCGTCATCGTATGAGAGCTTGTCTCCGCTCTGGTATTCCCCGCTGGAGGCCAGCACCGTGTAATAATCCTGTGGGCTGTTCCGGACCGCAATTAACCCTCTTTCCATGCCGGTAAACTGGAGGGCGGTTTCGATAATCCTGTCGTAGAGCTTCTGAGGTTCGTTAATGGTCCTGAGAAGAGATATAGTGCGGCAGAGTATCCTGTAGTTCTCCTTATCCCCGGTTTTCTCAGAGAGGTCGTAATCGGAAAGGTTGTTCAGGTCTGATTCCAGGTTCCTGATCCTCTCCACTACGCTCCTGTTATCCCCGGCAAGGGAGATTGAACGTATCAGGTACTCCCGGGAGAATGGTTCGTTACCGGCCTCCAGATAAAGCTCACCCAGTTTTATATTTATTATTGCGGCCCGGTTCTTTCTTCCCAGAAGCGATAGTTCCAGTGCCGCTCCCTCGAGCTTTGAAATCCCGGACTCACGGTCTCCGTTCTTGATCAGGAGCTCCCCCTCCACTTCATTGAGCAGGGCTGCCTCCAGGTGCGATCCTATTCTTTCATTGTACTTTCTGGCCTGCTGTAGAAAATTCTCAGCCACGGATCTCTGCCCTGTGCTGAGATTAAGCTGACTCATTCTTCTGAGGACGATCGCCTCCTCGCGAGTGGACTTTGTCCGGCGGCAGATATCAAGCGCCTTTTTATAATATTCCTGGGCTTTCTGGTAATCTTTTCTGTAGTAATTTATCTCTCCTATGGTTCCGTATGCCTGGGCCAGTAATTCCTGGTTGCCGGTCTTCTCGGCATAACTGCATGCTATCCCGGAGTTCTCCAGGGCCCTGTCATAATCCTCCCTGTCCAGGTAGACAAGCGAAAGGTTCAGGTAGGCGGCTGCCAGGCCGGGAATGTTGTTGATCTTCTGTTTTATCTTCATGCTCTTGCTGAAGCAATCGATCGCTTCGGCGAATTTTCCGCTGGACCTGTAGACCAGCCCCAGGTTGTTGAAGCTGGAAGCGATGCCAGCCCTGTCATTACTCTGTTCTCTGAGATTGAGGCATTTTGAATGGCAGAATATTGCCTCTTCGTATTTGCTCCTGTTCCAGTTGATTGTTCCCATCAGGTTATAGGATTGAGCCAGCTCGCTGTATAGCTCTTTCTTGTCCACCAGCTTCTGTACCTTTATGCAGTTCTGCCAGGACCTGTCGAACTGACCCATGCGGTAGTAAACCCAGGCCAGGTCATTGAAAAGTTTGGAGCGTTCCTTGAGGGTGCACTGACTCGAGTACTCCTCTATGGTTTTCTTCAGTATTTTTTCAGCCTTCTGGAAATTCCCCCTTCTTTCCAGTATGTCGCATTCTTTTCTGATAGCCTCCACGTATAGAGACCGGAGCTTCTCCTCCTGGCTGTTCGCCGATATATATTCACGGCATTGCTTGTAGTATTTTCTTGCTTCATCGAATTGTCCGGCAAAGGAGAAATGGTCTCCCGCTTCAACCAGCAGCTTGGAGTACATCTCCATGGGAAGATGCTTATATAGACGGGCCTCGATGAAACTTGAGAACATGCAGCTGATCGAGCTGGAACTGCCCCTGCCCAGGAATTTGCGGAAGTTCTTGTAGTAACTGGCAGCGGCCCCTTCCTTCTCGCCACTGTGATGGAGATGGTAATTCTTGTAGCAGGGAGGGATCCCACTGATATTTTCCAGTATGAAAACTATGTTCGAATTGAGCTGTTTTCTTCTCTCGGGGGACACTGATCCCCTTATTTCCTTGGCCAGCGTCACACTGCTGAGGCTGAAAAGCTGGCACAGATCACCTCCGGATAGTTTAGATACGCCTGCTCTCTCGATGACCAGCCCCAGGTTCATCAGATGCTGCAGGGCCCGGTAGAATCGGGACTCGTAGGTGGAATATACCTTCTTAAGAATATTCAGGGGGATATCGAATTTGAAGACAGCCATGAATGTCAGGATCGATTTTTCCATGGAACCGATATCTTCCAGGACCTCCCTGTGGCCTGTTGCCGGCTCATTCCTGTCCGGATCGAGAAGGACCAGGTTGAGGTTGTAATTGATCCAAACCATCTTTTCGGAAATGTCCACCTGCTTGAGCGGTTCTGAGATTCTATCCGTCGGCAGCCTGTTCTGAAAAAGCTTTTTCCTGGAACTCTGGTCCAGCGAAGGGATCTCCAGTGTTTCTACCGGAATGGAATGCCTTCTGAAATCTTCCTCCAGCGGCCCGGTGAAATACTCCGGGGTACTGTCGCTGACCACACATACTACCGCTCTCCCCTTCCTGGCGTAATCAAAAATCAGGTTGGAGAAATGACAGCACAGGAAAGGGTCCTGAATGTGATCATCTATAAGAATGCAGTCGGATTCCTGCTTCCCCGATGAGTCCCCGTTCTGATCCATTGAGAATACCTCATCCTGACCCGGGGAAGATCCGGTGAGCCCAAGCTCCGGAAGAATTCTCTCTCGTACTATCCTCAGCAATGAGCTTCTGCCGTTTCCCTCTTCACCCTTTAACAGGAGAAGTCCTCCATCTTCAAAGCTTTTAAGCTTGCTGGAAATCCTGCCGGCAATTCCTCCGGAAGGTCTGACGAGAAAGTTTTCCCTGGTGGTCGCCGTAGCTGTTATCTCCTCCAGGTCAAGAAAAGATCTCATCATATCCAGTGTTTCAAACAGTTCTCCGGGGTTGAGCTCACAACCGGTGTCAGATAGTCTGCCGGTGATATCTGCGCATAATCTGGAATCTTCCCCGGTAAAGAAGGTCTGAAAGAGAGAAAACAGGTTCCCCAGGCTTCTTATATCGCGGATCATCCGGGGGCATGAATCGTTAACTTTTCCGGAATCTTCCTCAATCTCCGAGAGGATCGTTCCGGGAATAAGATAGGCGGTGGGGAGTATCACCGGGCGCTCATCTATTACCACCACCGCTTCCGGGGCGATATTATTGAAATAAAGTCCCCTGTTCCATCCGGAAATCACTGTCCCGGTTATCTTCGCCAGGATATTCTTCAGCTGGCCGTTCTGCTTGCCTGACAGGAAATCTTTCAGTCCGGCCAGCCGGTATTTCCGGAGGAGGAATATTATCTCTTTTCCATTTTTCTCCAGTGCCAGCACTGGCAGGGTGGTCTCTCCGAGCTGGGCAAAGAGATAGCTTCGCATATGCAGGTCTTGCAGGGATATCGATCTATCCTGGGGAAGAAGGAATGAGAACAGAAGGTAATTGTCTGCGTTGAGAAGATCGGTGGCGTCATACCCCCGCCAGGGTGGATATTTGCCTATGATATCATTTATCAGAAAACGGGATTTTCTCTTCTTGTCCCCTGCAGTAGTCTTCATGGAAACCCTCCTCTGTTAAAATATTTTACCCGGAAATATTATTTACAGCAAGATAATTTTTTAAGAGGAGGGAAAAAGTATCCGGATTCGGCGGAATGCAGGAATTTTTCAGATTATATAGAGGATTCGACCGCAGTTTTCACAGGTAATGATATCTTTTCTGGTCTCGGTGGAAAAAAACTTGGTGGGCAGTTTTCCGAAACAGCCGAGACAGATTTCTCCGGTTATAGGGAGGATGGCCATCTGGTAGACCTTGCTCAATTTCTCGTACCGTTTGACCATCTCAGTGGATATCTTGCTGATCAGGTTTTCCCGGGCTTCCATCAACTCATCCAGGCCGGTGAGTTCAAAGCCCATATTTTCGAGCTCTCTGGAGGTGGATTTATCCTTAACTTCCCTGATCATGATATCGAGGTCCTGAAGGGCAAGCAGAAATCTCAGGTCATCACTCAATGTATCAGCCTCCCAGCACATCTGTTAACGATTCGTAATCCTGTACTTCGTAAAGTCTATTCAGTTTGTCCGGTTGTTTTATTATGCTTAGCAGATTACTGAGAAGCTCCAGGTATGTTTCCGCGTTGCTGTCGGTGGGGGCCAGGATGAGGAAGAATACATTAACATCCTTTCCGTCCACCGCGTCAAAGTCTATACCGTGAGAGGATCTGCCGAACAGTACGGTAAGCTCCTTTATTGCAAGTGATTTGCCGTGAGGGAAGGCCACTCCCTTGCCCAGCCCGGTACTTCCCAGGTTTTCCCTGTTCTTCAGCATTTCCATGATAAGTTCGGTGTTAGAGACTTTTCCCTGTTTTACCAGGTGTTCTACCATTTCATTCAATACTGTGAATTTCTTTTTAGAACGAAGGTTAAAGAGGCAAAGTTCCGGTTCGAAATGCTCTATAAGATTGTTGTTTTCCATATCATCCTTAATTTTGTTTAAACTCACTTGAATTTTATAACAATAAACACTTTGTAATACAAATGTTTTTTTATATTATCGGCAAAAAATAAGATTACAATAACTATTTCGAAAGGAGCCTGAAAATAAACGGAATGAAACAGTCCGAGCAGATAAGAGAGGGGCTTCTGATAAGAATAAAGG
>WJIX01000319.1 GCA_014730075.1 bacterium
CCGGCCCGGAACGGGTGGACCTCAGCAAGACCAGCCAGATAATAGACAGCAACGAACTTCCCTGGTCTAAAAGCTATGCCCGGGGAGCGCCCTCGGCTGGAGCCGGAATGCCGGCAAGTTCGAGAAGGATAACTATTGATTCGCAGGGAGCCGATATCAAGACGGTACTTCGAACCATATCGGAGTTCGCCAACGTGAATATCGTAACCGGTGCCGATGTGAGGGGAGATGTATACGTTCACGTAAAGGAATGTCCCTGGAGGGAGGCCCTGGAGGTGATCCTAAAGGCTCACGGCTACGGTTACCGCGAGGAGTACGGGATGATCAGGGTGGCGGAAAACCAGCGGCTTCGCAAGGAAGAGCTGGAGGAGAGAACAGTAGAGCAGAAGAAGAAGGACCTTCTCCCTCTGGAAACACGCATTATTTTCATACACAACTCCAATGCCGAGGAGATAGGGGACGCGCTTAATAAGGTAGTGAGCAAGCGTGGTAATATAGAAGTTGATATGGGAAGCAATGCCCTGGTTATAAATGATATCGAAGAGAATATAGCGAAGATTGAAGAGATCGTGAAGGAACTGGATACCAAACACCTCCAGGTCGATATCAACGCAAAACTGGTAGAGGTGGATGTGGAGGCGAAGCGGGAGCTAGGTATCAAATGGGATATGTTCAACCTTCACAAGTCTGATGTAAACGCCGTGGGAGCGGTAGGTGTGGATCAGCAGCTCCCTCTCGCCAGCGGGCAGCTCTCAGTGGGAACGGTTCAGTCCTGGGGAGAGCTTACCACTGTACTACAGGCGCTGGAGCAGAATAACAAGGCGAACATAATTTCAAATCCGAGGATTACCACAGTGGATAACCGCGAAGCCACCATCCTGGTGGGTAAGGAGATTCCCCTTATCGTCGCGGATGAAGCGGGGAATCCGATCACCGAGCTGACCAAGATAGGTATTATGCTCAAGGTTATCCCGCATGTGAACACAGACCGGACCATTACCCTGGACCTTCACCCGGAGGTCAGCGAGCTGCAGTCCGAGTCCACTCAGCAGGGCGGTGTTATTATCGCGACCGCTGAGGCTGACACCAGGGTTGACGTCGCCAACGGCCAGACCGCGGTAATCGGCGGCCTGATCAAAAAGCTGGAAACCGATATCAAGACAGGTGTTCCATTCCTTAAGGATATACCGGTGCTGGGAGGACTCTTCTCCTCGAGTTCCAAGGTCAGTAAGAAGCAGGAACTGGTGATATTTGTTACTCCGACGATAGTGGAATAACATTGCCCCCTCCACTCACCGTCGTGCCCCCGGAGTTATTACAGACTCCGGGGGTTTCTTTTTTTATTGCAGCATTCCCTCCTGTATCAGTAATCCGGCTCACCGGTTGATTATCTCCCATAAATTCTGCAAAGAGAGTAAATTCCCTTGCCCGTAAATATAAACTTGTTTATCCTGAAGTACCTGTGAGAAGTAATACCGGTATAAATGGAGTGAGGGTATGAGAGTTATTGGAGGCAGGTATCACGGAAGGAAGCTGAAAGGGATCAGGGGGGACCAGTTCAGGCCGACCACCCAGATGGTAAAGGGCGCCATACTGGACAGCCTCTACGGAGATGTTCAGGACGGCTCTTTCCTGGATCTGTTCGCCGGATCGGGAGGGGTGGGGATAGAGGCGCTTAGCAGGGGAGCCGGAAAGGCTGTCTTTGTGGAGAAGAGCAGGAGAGCGGCAGATATAATAGAAGAGAATCTTGGAAAGTGCGGCATCGATCCCGGAAGCTACGCTGTTATTAGAAATGACGCCATTGATTTCCTGCGAAGGGAAGCTGAAGAGGGGAAGAAGTACCGGGTAATATTCGCGGACCCTCCGTACTCAACCGATATGGCAATGCAGGTTATGGATTTCATATGTAATCTTGATTACAGGATCTGCAGGATCCTTATAATAGAGTGCGCGCAAGAGCTGTCCCCGCCACCGGAATGCTGTGCTAATCTGAAGAGGATCAAGAGTTACGGACAGACTTACGTTAATTATTTCAGGTTCTGAAAAAGAGATGACTGAGGAAGCGATCATTACGGAGGATTTGGCATGAAAGAGAAGATAGCCCTTTATCCCGGGACCTTCGATCCGATTACCAACGGGCACCTGGATATAGTAAAGAGGGTTTCCAGAATATTCGACCGGGTCATTGTTGCCATCGCGGAGAGCGCCCACAAGAACCCACTGCTCAGCCTGGAGCAGAGGTATGAAATTGCGGACAGGAGCCTCAGGGATTTTGATGGCGTGGAGTGCATAACCTTCAAGGGGCTTCTGGTGGACGAATTCAAGAAGAACAGGGTGGATGTGGTGATAAGGGGGCTGAGGGCTATCTCTGATTTTGAATATGAGCTCATGATTACCCTGATGAACAGGAAGCTGGAGCCCGATTTCGAGACAGTATTTCTGATGCCCAGTGAGGAATATATCTACCTGCACAGTTCACTGGTCAAGGAGATATACAGGATGGGAGGCAGAATAGACTGCCACGTGCCCAAACCGGTAAAAGAGGGTTTAAACAAATGGTTTCCCAGAACTTGATCTTTTCCTTCAAGGAGGAATAAATGAACGGACCTGTCAGTAAGAGAGCTAGCGGTATAGAGCCATCTGTCACTCTAAGCCTTAATACCAAGGCTAATGAACTTAAGGAAGCCGGTGAGGATGTTATCGGGCTGGCCGCCGGAGAGCCAGATTTTCAGACTCCGGATGTGATAAAGGAATCTGCCATAGAGACAATAAGGGCCGGGGATACCAGGTATACCCCCGCGGCGGGTATCTCTGAGCTGAGGCGGGAGATCGCCTCCGCCTATTCGAAGATAATCGGGGTGGATTATCAGCCCTCCGAGGTGATGGTCTCGAATGGCGCGAAACACTGTATTTTCAACGCCCTCTATGTCCTTACCGATCCCGGTGACGAGGTGGCCATATTTACTCCATACTGGGTAAGCTACCCCGAAATGGTAAAACTTGTAGGTGCAACTCCCCGGATAGTCGAACTGGACCCGGCCAATGACTATAAACTTACCGTGGAAGGGCTTAAGAACGCCCTGGCCGGAACCAATACCAGGGTGATTCTCTATAATTCACCCAATAATCCGGCAGGAATCGTTTACGACCGGGACCAGATCGAGAAAGTGGGCAGGTTTCTTCTGGATGAGGGAATTCTCCTGATCAGCGATGAGATATACGAATTTCTTACCTACGCCGGCTGCAGGCATTACTCGCCCGTGTCCATAGTGCCTGAACTCAAGGAAAGCACCGTGGTAATAACCGGGGTATCCAAGAGCTATTCGATGACCGGCTGGAGGATCGGTTTCGCCCTTGGGAACAGAGAAGTGATCTACCGGATGGGGGCTTACCAGGCCCACGCCACCGGATGCCCCAACGCCATCTCGCAGAGAGCGGCGGTTACCGCCCTGAGGGAGGGTGAGAAAGACCGGGAGAAGATGAGAAAGGCTTTCCAGAAGAGAAGAGAGATGCTCAGCGGAAGGCTCTCCGGGATACCCTCTGTGAAATATCCGGAGCCGGACGGCGCCTTCTATTTCCTGGTAGATGTTTCCGCGCTGTATGGAAGCTGCGGAGTGGACAGCAGCACTGCATTCTGCGACAAACTCCTGGAGGAGGCGGGGCTTCTGCTGATCCCGGGCGGGCCGTTCGGTTGTGATGATACGGTCCGTTTCTCTTTCGCGGTCAGCGAAGAGACCCTGGATGAAGCTCTTAACAGGTTCGAGGAGTTCGTTAAACGGTATGCCGAATGATTTCCCCGGCGGGGTTTTAAGAGGTGTACAACGGTTGAATTATGGTTAAATTTCCCAGCTCGGTTCTCTCCCGTCTGAAAAGAAGTTTGAGAGGGATTGAGGTTATATCCGATCCAGCTTTCTTGACAGCCTACCGCTTCGACGCAACCGGAAGGCGCGGGAGATGCCGGGCGGTTATATTCCCTGTAAACAGAGAGGAATTCTCCAGGGCAGCCGCCGGTTGCATGGCCATGGATATGCCGGTGGTAACAAGGGGAGCCGGTACCGGTTTCTCCGGAGGCTCGGTGCCGGTAGAGGACTCGGTAATTATCTCGACCGAAAGGATGAACAGGGTACTATCATTCAACCGTTTGAATGAGCAGGTGCAGGTAGAGGCCGGGCTGGTCAACGGAAAGCTCCAGCAGTTCCTGGAGGGGGAGGGTTTCTTCTACCCGCCGGATCCTGCGAGTTTCAGGGTTTCAACCATAGGGGGAAATATCGCAGAAAACGCCGGGGGGCCCAGGGCGTACAGATACGGAGTAACCAGGAGGTACGTCCGCGAGCTGGAGTGGGTAATGCCGGACGGAGAGTTCTGCCGCTCCGGGCCGGAGGGTATCGGAGCTCTTATTACCGGATCAGAGGGCACCCTGGGAATGATCTATTCTGCAGTCCTCTCAGTTCTCCCGGTCCCGGAGTCGCGGTTAACCTTCCTGCTGGAGGGTGGCACTGACCGGGAGGCGATGGACCTGGCTTCTGAGCTTCTGGGCCTTGGTTTCAGGCCGAGTGTGTTTGAGTTCATTGACTCGAAGACTATCCAATGCGTGGCAGAATACCTGGGGCTGGAGGAGCTTATCAGCGGAAGGGCCAGCCTCTTTTTCGAGGTTGAAGGTACCGGGATAGAGACACTGGAGCAGAAGGGGATAATAGATGGATTCTGCGATCTGAAAGGGATGAAGCTGGTTTCTGCCGAAAAGGAGAACAGAAGGGAGCACCTGTGGGAACTCAGGAGATCGATAAGTCCCAGCCTGGCCCGCCGGGGGATAACCAAAATAAATGAGGATATAGCCCTTCCCCTGGGACGGCTCTCCGAGGCGGTGGGATTGATCCACAGGATGGCAGCCGAGAGGTGGCTGGATTGTTATATATTCGGGCACTGCGGAGATGGAAACCTGCACGTGAACGTAATGACAGACCGGAGGAAAAAGGAAGAGATGGCAAGAACAGCCGATTTCGTTGATGCTCTATTCAGATATGTAGCAGGCGCGGGGGGCACCCTCAGTGGGGAGCACGGAATAGGGGTTACCAAGAGAGATTACCTGGATCTGGTATTCAGCGAGGAGGAACTGGAGCTTCAGGAGGGGATAAAGAAAGCGATGGATGGAGAGTCCCGGCTGAATCCGGGCAAGTATTTTGATGGTATAACCGGCGGGGGTTCAAAATGAAGGGCCACTTTATAGATAGGGTTGAGATCGAAGCTTCAGCGGGAAGAGGTGGAGACGGCTGCGTAAGCTTCAGAAGGGAGAAGCACGTTCCACGAGGCGGGCCTGATGGCGGCAGGGGAGGAAAGGGAGGGGATATAATAATAAGAGTCAATCCCGGCCTCAGGACCCTGATAGACCTCCGGTATCAGAAAACCTACTCTGCGGAAAATGGCCGTGCCGGCAGCGGGAGTAACAGAACCGGCAGGAGCGGAAAGGATCAGGTCATAGAAGTTCCGCCGGGAACGGTGATAGAAGACCTGGATTCGGGTGAAGTGCTGGCGGACCTCAAGGAAGAGGGCGATCAGTTAATTGCCTGCAGGGGAGGGGATGGAGGAAAAGGGAATTACAGCTTCAAGACCTCTACAGACAAGGCTCCGCGAAGGGCCACGCCCGGAGAAGAGGGAGAAGAGAGAAAGCTGAGACTGATAATGAAGCTAATAGCTGACGCAGGTACGGTCGGGTTTCCCAATGCGGGAAAATCAACTCTCCTGAGTGCGGTCAGCGGCGCTCATCCTAAAATCGCCTCATATCCCTTTACCACCATAACCCCCACTCTGGGTATTGTACGGGTGGGAGAATATGCCTCCTTCTGCATGGTGGATATTCCGGGGCTGATATCTGGCGCTCACCAGGGGAAGGGGCTGGGTATACAGTTCCTGCAGCATATCGAGAGGTGCCGGGTTCTCCTCTTCGTAATTGACGCAAGCCGGCCGGAAGAACCTGATGAAATATTCAGCAGCCTGCTAAGGGAACTGAGCCTCTACAGCGAAAAACTGATTGAAAGGGATATAGTTATCGCGCTGAATAAGACAGACCTGCTGGAAGAGGAGCCCGATACAGATTCTCTGTCCGCGAAAACGGGCCGGGAGGTATTCCCGATATCCGCGGCTACAGGGCGTGGGGTGCCAGAGCTGATCGGCAGGCTATACTCGGTCATTCAACAGAGCCGGCTTCGGGAGGAAGAGTGATATTACCCATGAACAGAATGCTGCCGGTCCTCTCATCCACTATAGCGATGAAGAATGGCCTGTCAAATACCAGATGAAAAGGCCGGGGCCTGTCCATACTGACCGAGGTCGCTCTCATCCTGACCGATGTAACAGCGGCAGCTTCGGTCCCCTCTTCATTGACCTGGAGGAAGGTCTTATGAAGGACCTCGGATATGAATACATTCTCTTTCTTTACCTTGCACATCCTGGTGAAATCGGCATTCTTCGGTGAGAAGGCTATACCCATACCCATACTGATGAGCGGATTATTGATTACAGATTCGTACTCCAGCCTGAGTTTCGGGAGTTCCACCGTTCCTTCCCTGAGGCTGAACCTCCCGATATGTTCCTTCCACCATTGGTAGTTCATATCCTCATTGAGAGATCCCAGGCCGTAATCCCTGCCCGGCAGAAACAGGTAAATGCTCATTTCACCTTCACCATAAGGGATCGCAACCGCCCTGAAGCTGTCTGCGTCCATATATCTGAAATCATCATTCCTTCTCATCATATCGACCTTTATGGGGTCGGCCCCGGTGGGCTTGAATTCCTTAACGGAGGTCTGTTCCGGGTCGAACTCCTTTTTCCAGGCCCCTTTGAAGTAGACCGCGTTTATCAGGAAGGCCACATCATTGCCGGAGATAGAATCAACAATCTTATCGATACGGCCGGCGGTATTATCACTCACCCAGCTGTTTATCGCCTCCGGGGTGGTGATAGGGAACGATTCGGCAAAGAAATATTCCCGGGTGGCTTTCACGAATTCCCGGTGGAACCTGATTCCCTTTCTGAGCCATATCGAGTTTGCGATATGGAGGATCAGCTTTTCCTTCTCAGTGGTAAGGGTGCTGTAAAGTTCCCTGCTTCCAAGCCTGACAGTGCTCTCTTGAACTCCGGAGAGTTGCAGGGCGTTGTACATTGACTCCCTGGTCTTCCCCTCGCTCCCGCCGGCGGTCATGGCCAGGGCAAATGATATACTGGCCGGGGAGATAAAGATGTTATCGCCGCCTGCCCTGTCGGCCTCACGGGCGAAGAAATCAAACCCGAAACGGTTGAATTTCTCCGTTACCAGCGAGCGGGCGCTTTCGGGGTCCTCGGTGGAAGCCCCTCCGCATGAGAATGCCAGTGCCGATGTGACCGCCAGGATAAATGCAATACTTTTCATATCTGCCCTCCCCTTTGTGATAGATTCTGTTAAAAAAAGATATCACCGGAATATATCTTCAAGTCCTACTGTCCCGATATTTAATATGGTATTAATTTTTAATGCTGGCTGTCAATCAGAAGATTGTCAGGTTCGTAAAATCAGATATTTTAATATTAGACAGCGGGTGACCACTGCCGGTATAATTTCAACGCAGCATATTTTTCATCCAAAAGGAGGTATCTCATATGGGTAAAACCCTGAGGTTAATCGCGGTATGCCTGCTGGTCGTGGCGTTTTCCGCCCGCGGAGCTATGGCAGCTGATGTACGGACCAGGGAAACCACAGCCGGTTTCAAGGCGGGTCTTATAAGCCCGGGCACATTCTGGGTCAATGACGTTGATTCTGATTCAGATATGAGTTTTCACCTGGGCGGATTTGTGGATTACAAGCTGGGGCCCAAGATCTCAGGCGGACTGGTTCTTAACTTCAGCAACTTCAGCTACAGGGATGAATCATCCAACATGCTGGAGGCTGGTTTCATAATAAAGGCGTGGCTGTACGGCGAAGATAGCAACATCACCTTTACCCCCGGTTTCGGTATAAGTTACGGACGCCTGGGAAGCAACGATTATGTGGACGGGTCCGACTTCTTCATAATCAACGGGCTGGTCGATATGATTATAGGGATGGAAAATTTTGATCTTCTCCTGGAGCTGGGTATAACGGGATCGCCAACCGGAGGGAACGATGACTGGGATATGAGTTACGGCCCCGGGTTCTTTTTCAGGGGAGGGATAATATTCTGATAGATAATTCAATTTCTTGAATTATTGATTTGAGCGCTCCCTGCATCAGGTGGGGAGCGCTTTTCAGATGATTGATCAAAATGCAGCTTCTATAAAATTGCAGCCATCGCTGCAGGCAGAACATCCGGTACCCTCAGGACAAGAACGGATATGAAAATACTGAAATAGATAGAAAATGGAAATATCTTGCTTAATTATTCGATTTTTATAGACATAAAGGCCAGAATTCCATAAATATTACCTATATGAAAAGGAAATTTCTTTTAACCATATCAGCTGGGAGGCAGATTTGGCTATCGAGATTAACGGTTCAGGGCTCACTGTTGAAAAACTGGTCAGGATAGCCCGCGATAAAGAGGAAGTTAAGCTCTCCGAGGGATCGATCGAGAGGATGAAGAAGTGCCGGGCAATGCTGGAGGAGAAGATCGAGGCCAGAGAGATAATGTATGGGGTCAATACCGGGATAGGGGAGTTCAGCGAGGTAGTTCTTGATGACGACCAGATCCGTGATTTCCAGAAATACCTGATCTACAATCATGCCGCAGGTATAGGAGAACCGGCCCCGATAGAGTATGTCAGGGGAGCGATGGCAAGCAGGGTAAATGTTCTTTCCCACGGTAATTCAGGATGCAGGCCCGTTATAGCAGAGACATTCATTGAGATGCTGAACAGGGGCGTTACCCCGTATGTATGCCAGAAAGGTTCGGTGGGAGCCTGCGGTGACCTGGCACCCATGGCACAGCTGGCCCTGGTCATGATGGGGGAGGGGCAGGCATATTACCAGGGAGAACTATATGAAGGGAAGTTAGCATTTGAGAAGGCGGGTATAGATGTACCCGGCCTGGAAGCAAGAGACGGTCTGGCCTCTATTAACGGCTCGAACCTGCTTACCGCCATGAGTGCCATAATGCTTTATGATACGGAGAGATGGCTGAAACAGGCTGAGATTGCTGCCGCCATGTCCCTGGAGGCGCTTAAAGCGAATATGGGCCCCTATACACCCCTTCTTCATGAGATACGCGGATTCACCGGGGCGGTACGCTGCGCCGGCCATCTCCAGAAGCTTATAGAGGGCGGAGACCTCAAGGAGGGAAAGGTAAAGTGCAGGGTCCAGGACGCCTATTCAATGCGTTCCACCCCGCAGGTTATAGGGACGGCCTTCGACGCCGTGAACTACGCAAAAAGCCAGGTGGAAGTTGAGCTTAACGGAGTGGGTGACAATCCTGTCTTCTTCCCGGAGAGAAACCTTCAGATCTCGGGAGCAAACTTCCAGGGTACTCCGGTATCGCTGCCAATGGATATGGTGGGGGCGGCTGTTACCATGGTCAGCGTAATGTCCGAAAGGCGGATGAACAGGCTCAACAACCCGGCCCTCAGTGCGGGGCTTCCCTCGTTCCTTACCAGGGGGGCGGGTATGTTTTCCGGGCTGATGCTGAGCCAGTACACCGCCGATATGCAGATCGTGGAGCAGAGGATACTCTCCATGCCGGCCTCCATACAGTCGATACCGGCTGCCGCCGACCAGGAGGATTTTGTGTCGATGGGTATGAATACCGCAATCAAGAACTTTCAGATACTGGACAACGCTTACGGAATTCTGGGCATAGAGTACATGGCCGCCGCGCAGGCGCTGGATTTCCGTGAATACAGTTTCGGGAAGGGTGTTACCAGGGCCAAGGAAGTAATCAGGGAGCATGTCGATTTCCTGGATGTGGACCGGCCCCTCTACCCCGATCATACCGAGATGAAGGCAGTGGTTAAATCTTGCGAGATACTTGAGGAAGTCCAGAAGGTTATAGGAAATCTGGACTGAGGTACGGCAGTTGATGAAAGCTGGTATAAATGAATTGTAAAATCCTGGTATGTCTTGTAGCGGGTATTCTTGTTTCGTCAGGGTGCGGGGACGAACCCCAGCTTCCGTCTATCAGCGCAGAGTCCGGTTACGGCAGGATAGCTGTCTACGGCGATACCAGGACCAATCACGGCGACCACAGGAATGTGGTGGCGGCAATCATGAGAGAAAACCCTGAGGTAGTCTTTCATACCGGCGACCTGGTGGATAACGGCCTTGAAGAGGATCAGTGGGTGGTATTCGATGATATCACCGGCAGGCTCCGTGAAAGGGCCGAGTTCTTCCCGGCTATTGGCAACCATGAACGAAATTCCCGGCTTTATTTCGATCATTTTGAGCTTCCCAATAACGAGAGGTGGTATTCGGTAGAACGGGAGGGTATTGATTTCATAATCCTGGACAGCTGCGAAGGTATAGAGGCCGGCTCCAGGCAGTACCGCTGGCTGGAGAATGAGCTTCAAGGTGGCGGGAGTGATTTTACGGCTGTTTTATTCCACCACCCCCCATACAGCACCGGCCCCCACGGGGAGGATGAGATGAACCTCAGGGAGACGGTAGTCCCGCTGTTCGAGGAGCACCGGGTATCTGCCGTATTCAACGGTCATGACCATATATACGAGAGATCTTTCAAGGGAGGGGTCCACTATGTGGTAGCTGGAGGGGGAGGCGCCCCTCTGTATGAACAGGAAAGGGACAGTGAGTACAGCCAGAAGTTTTTGAGCATACATCACTACTGTATGATCTCCGCTGAAGGGGACAGTATGGTGGTAACCGCGATCGATACCCTGGGGAATGTTTTCGACAGGTTCTCCGTAAGGGCCGGAAGATAACCTCCGGGGATACCTTGATATTTCTATTGAAAAGCGAGTCCCGGTGGTGTAGAATCACCCATGATCTGTGATGGGTGAGTGCGGGGATCTGTATTTTTCTCCCATGTATCCATACGTAACATAACAATATTCTGGAGCTGTTCATCAACGGGAAGGTGAGGTATGGCATTTACACCGGGGGCGGAGATATGGCTTAGATTGCTCTCGATCAGGGGTGTATCCGCATCGGATTGGCTGGTTCTGAGAAAGAGGTACTCAGCAAGCCGGCTGCTGGAGATGGCTGAGAGCGGGGAAGGGATAAGGGACCTGTCGAGATTAACCGGGACAAGGATCACAGGCCCGGACAACAAATACATCGACAGGCACTTGAGGGCTGCATCTAAGAATATGCTTGAAGCAGTAAGTATAGAGGATGATTCATACCCTGTCCTTCTCGGGGAGATACCGGACCCTCCGGTGCTTCTCTTTTACCGGGGAAAGCTTCCGGAGGAAGAAAAGTTAATGATTGCCGTGGTGGGTTCCAGGAGCGCCGGAAGGAGGGGGCTTGTTAACGCCCGCAGGATAGGGTCGGAATT
Organism: bacterium; assembly: GCA_014730075.1. GTDB lineage: Bacteria > Krumholzibacteriota > Krumholzibacteriia > Krumholzibacteriales > WJIX01 > WJIX01. The sequence continues at coordinate 11,451 of WJIX01000319.1, forward strand.
ATCAGGAAGGGGTGTAACTGTAGTGAGCGGACTGGCAAGGGGAATAGATACAGAGGCGCACCTGGGAGCGCTCGAAGGGTCCGGCGGCACCGTCGCTGTAACCGGCTGCGGACTTGATATTCCCTATCCTCCGGAGAATTCAGGGCTGGCAATAGATATTTGCAGGAACGGATCTGTTTTAAGCGAATATCCACTGGGAACTCCGCCGCTTAAGCACCATTTTCCGAGGAGGAACAGGATTCTCAGTGGGCTTTCAAGGGGAGTGGTGGTTGTTGAGGCGGGGATCAGAAGCGGCGCGATGATTACCGCAAGGTGGGCCGCCGACCAGGGGAGGGATGTATTTGCGGTACCGGGTCCGGTGGAGCACCGTGGAAGCGCCGGGCCCCACCGCCTGATTAAGGAAGGGGCCACCCTGGTGGAGAATGCGGAGGATATCCTGGGATTCATCGACCCTTTCAGCCAGATCCCGGAAGAGATCAAAATAGAATCGATAAGGGAGAAAGAAACCCTGGATGGCCTGGAAGGGAGGGTAATGGACCTTCTTGAACTGGAACCGGTGCATGTGGATATCATAGCCGGCCAGCTTGATATTGCCGCGGAGGAGGTAATGGCCATTCTGCTCAATCTGGAGATATCCGGCTGCTGCAGGTCCCTGGGAGGCGGGTTGTTTGCGATCGAGTCGCGGTATGCTTGAGACCGGAAGATATATTACTCGCAGGGAAAGAAAATATCTTTATATTTAAACGGGAGAAGTTATAGTTACCTGTATCCTGTAGTATTGTAGCAGATGGCAGTATCTGCCTCGACAGGTAAGGAAAGAATATGAACACTGATAGAAGAAATCCGGTGGTGGCGGTTGAGGAATGTCCCGGTTACCGGCGGGAAGAGCTGGTGGATGCCCTCAGCAGGTGTTTCGAGCCTTTCGGAGGAATGGGCCGCTATATTAAGGGTGGTGACCGGGTGTTGCTGAAGCCGAACATGCTGTCGGCCAAAGCGCCGGAGAGGGCGATCACCACCCATCCCATGGTAATAGAGACAGTGGCTATGATGGTGCGGGACCTGGGGGCTGTCCCATTTATAGGTGACAGCCCTGGCGGAGTGCTAAGGGGAGTGAAAAGGGTCTGGGATAATACTGGAATAGGAGAGATGGCGGATAAAAATAATATAGAACTGGTCAGCTTCGAGGCTTCCGGTTCCAGAGAGATCGAAGCGGAAGGGTACAGGTTCTATGTTGCCAACCCGGTCCTCGAAGCGGACAGGATAATCAACCTGGCCAAGCTGAAGACTCACACCCTTACCCTGCTTACAGCGGCGGTAAAGAATATGTTCGGGGTGGTTCCCGGTTTCAGAAAGAGCGTCCAGCACAAGATGTTCCCCAAACCGGGCGAGTTCGCCGAGATGCTGGTGGAACTGTACCGGACGGTAACTCCTGATTTCAGCATAGTGGACGCAGTACTTGCCATGGAGGGTAACGGCCCCAGTTCCGGTGAGCCCAGGGAGCTGAACCTGCTTCTGGCGGGAGAGGACGGGGTTGCGGTGGATGCGGTGGCGGCAGATATAATAGGGTACAGGCCGGGGATTATAGACAGCACCAGGATAGCCGCTGAACGGGGTATAGGAGTTTCAGATCTGGGCAGTGTCGAGAGGGTTGGGACGGCGGCCGGCTTCAGGGCTGAAGATTTTGAGTTGACCTCAAACACCGGGCTGAGAATGATACCTGGCTTCCTGGTCAGGCTTGTAAAACCTCTGGTCTGGATCAGGCCGGAGATAGACCCGGCGGTCTGCACCGGCTGCCGGTTATGCGAGAAGAGCTGTCCGGTTCAGGTGATAAGTTTCGACGGGAATGTCTGTGAGATAGACAGCGGCGGGTGTGTTAACTGCATGTGCTGCCATGAACTCTGCCCGGAGAACGCGGTGGAGGTCAGGATGAGCAGGCTGGCAAGAATAATCGCATAGGGAGCGCCAATATGGGCGGCAGCTGGAAAAGATTAAGGCACAGGCTGGAGCTTCTGGGAGTATATATCCTGGCCTTTCTGCCGCGGCTCCTTCCATACAGGGCGGCGGTAGGGATGGGAGCTCCCCTGGGGGTTCTCGCCTTTGATCTGATCCGTATAAGGCGTGATGTTACCCTGGATAACCTCCGGAGGGCTTTTGGTGATAGAATGAGCGAGAGGGAGAGGATCAGGATCGGCCGGCGCTCCTATATAAATTTTGCAAAATCGATGATCGAGTTCGCCTCAATACCACGGCTTGAAAGAGAAAGGATATGCAGGCTGGTTTCGCTGGAGGGGATTGAGGTGTTGGAAGGGGTCCTGGAGGAAGGGAAGGGAGCAGTGATAGTCACCGGCCATTTCGGCAGCTGGGAGCTTCTTGGGGCCGCCACGGCGTCAACCGGGATGCCTGTCGATTTCCTGGTGGGAGAGCAGACCAACCGGCTGGTGGATGATTATATCAACCGGCTGAGAGCGGGCGCGGGTATAGGGACCATCCCTATGGGAGTGACCATGCGGGGCGTATTCAGGGCGCTCAGGGATAACAGGCTGGTGGCGATGCTCTCGGACCAGGACGCCAGGAGGGGAGGGATATTCGTGGATTTCTTCGGGATACCTTCTTCTACCTATCCGGGGGCGGCTCAATTCTCGCAGAAGCTGGGCGCTCCGATAATTTTCTGCTACATAGTAAGACGGGAGGATGAGACTCACCGTACAGTTTTTCTGCCCCCCATGAGGCCGGACCCGGACCGGGATAAGGATTCGGAGATCAGAAGGCTCACCGGCCGGTTCATGAAGGCGCTTGAAGAGGCGGTGAGAAAACACCCGGATCACTACTTCTGGGCGCACCGGCGCTGGAAGACCAGGCCTTCGGTCAACTCGGGTGATAGCGAAGCGGCCGTTTAATTTTCCATATCACTGCCAGGCTGGAAGCCGATAGATTCTGCTCCCTTTCTTCCCTTTATCTCTATTTCTCCGAATCGCTCTTCGAAACCTTCTATGGTCCGTCCCAGCATATTCAGCAGAGACTTGGCTGCCTGCGGGGTCATTATGATCCTGGAGTGGACCTTCGCCTTCTGAAGCCCGGGGAGCATCCTGGCGAAATCGAGCACGAATTCGCTGGCGGTATGGGTAGTGAGAACGAAGTTCGAATATGTACCGTCCGCCGATTCCTGTGGCAGCTCTATCTGTATCTGCTGCTGTTTCTTTTTCATGATATCACTCTTTCAAACGACTGAATTAATTATTACCTTGAAAATATTATAACGCATTAACAATGATATTAGTAACATTTTATGAATTTTGCGTTTGACGGGGGGTTGATATATGAAAGAGAGGCTGGACGGCATTGACAGAGGATACACAGTAATCGCTGAGGTGATAACCCAGAGGGGGAGCTGCGCGGCCGGTCACAGGATAGGCGACCGGATTGTTTTTGACGGGAAGAATGTAGAGGGCCCGGTCTGCCTGCACGCCCTGTACAGTTTTCTTCCCAAGGTCTTTGCCATGAGATACGGGGCGGAATTTCCATGGCTGGAAGATCCCGACGCGGCGACTCACGCCTGCCCGGACCCGAAAAATCCGGTAATATTCCAGATCAGGAGAGTACGGGATCAATAAGTATATGAAGGTGTGAATTAAAACTTGCCAGCCATGGAGATCGCTGGTAATCTCCACCTGAGGAAGAAACCGGAGAGGAGGATTATTTGTCGCTCTCAGATGAGGAAATAAAGCATATAGAGAAGCTTTCCAGGATCAGGCTGGACCCGGGGGCCAGGGATAAGCTCCGGGAGCAGCTGTCCGATATCATAGATTTCGTTAATACCCTGCAGGAGACCGATACCTCCGGATATCAGGAGACCCCTTACCTTGAGAGATTCAGCTCGAAGCTCCGCGGGAACACTCCCGGAGGGGAGCTGGACCATGAAGAGGTAATGGAGCAGGCCCCCGACCGGGAGGGCGGTTTTTTCAGGGTCCCACCGGTGATCGATAAGGAGCAGCCCTGAGAGATGGAACTTAACAGGCTCGGCATAACAGAGCTCATAGAGCTGTACCGGAGCGGCAGGACCGATCCCTCGGAGGCGGTAAGGGCATGCCTGGATAGGATCGAGAAAAGGGATGATGAGGTGGGGGCATTCCTGAGAGTATTCCCGGAGAATGCGATGGAAAGGGCAAGAGGCCTGGAGGAGAAAGGTTTTCGGGAGCTTCCACTCTGGGGTGTCCCTGTGGCAGTGAAGGATAATATCTGCACCGGGGGGCTGGAGACAACCGCCGGCTCCAGAATCCTGGAGGGTTACCTGCCACCATATAACGCCACTGTGGTGGACAGACTGGAAGAAGCCGGGGCTGTTATAGTAGGAAAGACCAATCTGGATGAATTCGCCATGGGCTCTTCCACTGAAAACTCCGCTTACCGGAACACCACTAATCCATGGGACAGCCAGTATGCCCCCGGGGGCTCAAGTGGGGGTTCGGCC
>WJIX01000320.1 GCA_014730075.1 bacterium
GATAAAGAGAATGCCGCCCTCTACCGGGCTCAGGGAGTAGTACCTCTTGTGCTCCAGTGGCAGCGCCACCACCCTGGATGCGAAACGTTCTGCATCGATCGACTCAATCTCAACCTTCTCATCCTTCTCTTTCTTTTCATCCCCACCTTCCCCTGCGACCTCTTCTTCGTCATTTCTGGGAGCCATCGGAGAGGGTATCCCAGGAGAGAGAGTACCGATATAGATCCGGTCTTCCCAGTCCTTATCCCCATAGATGAAATCCCTCTGTGAGATGAAGTAGATATACTTCCCGTCTGCGGAGAAAACCGGCTCGCGGTCATTGCTGTAGTCCCCGGTCAATTTCATAGCCTCATCTGACTCCAGGGAATAGGCCCATATCGATGTCATGAAATTCTCTTCCGATCTCTTGGTGTAACAGAGCCACCTGCTGTCCGGTGAGAAGGAGTAGTGATGAATTCCGTTTACCATACTCCTGTCGGCCACAACCCTCTTGCCGCTCTCCACATCCAGTACCCACAGCCTGTTTTTCTTGTCGGTGAATACCACCTTTCTGCTGTCCGGGGACCAATCGATCCCCATAATCCATGAATCGGTCTCAGTGGTGAGCTGCCTGGCCTCGCCATCGCCTGACTTGGGCCTCATCCATATCTCGTACTCGCCGCTTACCTCCGAGAGGTAGAGCAGATATTTCCCGTCCGGCGACCATTCCAGCTCTCTCTCTCTCACCCCGGGGGTGCGGGATATATTCCTGGTAACTCCATACTCGGCCGGCACTGTAAATATCTCTCCCCTGGCCGCGAAGGCAGCCCTGGCACCTGAGGGAGAGATGGTGTAACTGCCGATATTTTCCTTTATGTTCCTGTAGACCGGCCTGGTGTAAGGTTTATCAGAGCCGAGTGTAATATCAATCCTCTCCGTATTCCCGGTTCCGGTATCGTGCCAGAAGAGGTATCCCCCCTTCTCGAACACAATACGGTCTCCTCCCCGGCTGGGCCAGAGGACATCGTAGTAATCATAGCTGGTAACTCTGGTAATCTCTCTGGTTGAGAAGTCATATCTGAACAGGTTCAGAGTCCTTTCCCGGTCCGAGGTAAAGTAAATGCTTTCGCCCACCCACATCGGAAAATTGTCGGTACCGGCATAATCTGTTACCTGCTCGGTCCTGTCATTTTCGAGATCATAGATGAAAACGTCCTGGGCCCTGCCGGCCTGGTATCGCTTCCAGGTCCTGAATTCTCTGGATTTGATATTGTAGGCAATCTTCTTTCCATCGGGAGAGAGCGATCCGGGGCCGGCCTCCGGCAACTGCAGCGGGCTGGGAAGCCCGGGGCTGTCAGGATCAATCAGATAATACCTCCCCACCCTCTTTCCGAAGGGAGTATGGTTATGCCTGACCAGGATTCTACCATCAGTGGTCCAGTCGATAATCATATAGTCATATCCTCCCCTGGGGGGCATCCGCCCTACATCGGGATAATAGGTCAGCCGCCTGGGCTCTCCACCTTCATAGGGGATGGTATATACCTGCCTGGTACCGCAATACTCCCCTGAAAAGGCGATGGTCTTTCCGTCCGGGGATATCCTGGGAAAGAGTTCCAGCCCTTCAGGAAAGGAGGTAATCCTTCTGGCCCTTCCCCCCTGCACCGGAACTGTCCAGATGTCGCCGGCGTATACGAACACCACTCTGTCACCCATGATATGCGGATAACGAAGCAGCCTCGCCTCCCCGGCCGTTGCCTTTCCCGGAACGGCCGAGGCGGCCAGGGCGATCACCGTAATTAAAAGAAAAAATTTCTGTAAGGAGCTCATAAGCCCTCCTTTCAAGGTTAAATGAGAACAGAATGATATCATAACGTGTGATTACCGTCGAGCGGAATGTTAATATACGCTGGGCTTATTCAATTCTGCCCGCTCTGGGAAACATTAACCGCTCTTTATGTCACCAGATGGAGAGTATACTACAGGCGATTGGCCCTTCCCGGCCTGATCATCAGGAATATCCCGGCAGAACAGGCAGCCGCCGCGATCAGCAGGCTGACTCCATGGACCGGTTCGCCCAGAATCAGCTTTCCCGCACCTATCAGGGCTGAATTTACCGCAGCTATCCCAAGGATTATCTTCAATCCGGTATGCCCGCTTCCTTCAGCGGGGATAACGCCGGATACCCTCTCTCTTATTCTTCTCCAGCCGGGCCCGCCAGGCCTGACCTTCAGGAAGAAATCTTCCAGCTTCTTATTCCCGACCGGTTTGGTCAGAAGGGTAACCGATATCCATACAGGAATCGATACTGCCACGGTAATCGCAGTGGAATAGGGAAAACGCAGAAAGAGCATCCCCGAGGTCTGCTCAAGGCTCTCCATCACCCAGAAGGCCATGTTGCAGGCCAGTGCTGTACCCATGGCAGATATTTCACTCCAGGCGTTTACCCTCCACCAGTACCAGCGGGCAATATACACCGAGCCAATACCGGCAGTTACTGAAATAATAAACTTCCAGGCAAAAGATATATCATCTATCAGAAAGGATACCAGGGCGCCGCAGATAGCGGTGAACGCAATCACCAGGCGGGCTGCAGCCACATACTTCTTCTCGCCCTTTCCCTTCCAGATGAACCTTTTAAGAAGATCATTGACTACCAGCGATGAGCCCCAGTTCAGCTGGGTATCCACGGTGGACATGAAAGCAGCGAAGAATGAGGCGATCACCACGCCGAACACCCCCGCCGGAAGGTAAGACTTCATCATCAGGGGATAGTAGGTCTCCGGGTCCTCCACCGCCCCGAAGAAGGCGATTCCGCATAAACCCACCACAATCCACGGCCACGGACGCAGGCAGATGTGGGCTATGCTGAACCACATATACCCCAGCAGGGAATGCCTCTCATCCCTGGCCGCGAAAATCCTCTGAGCCAGGTAACCTCCCCCGTCTATGGTATACGCCGCCCACCATATCACAAGCACCAGTACCAGAAACTCCATGAACGGCTCAGACCAGGAGAGCTCAGGAACTATCCTGAATAGCCTGCCCGGATCGAAACCTGCCGACGACAGCCTCTCTCTGAGGCCATCCACGCCCCCCACCCTCATGAAAGCGGTCACTGCCAGGTATATGGACCCACCCATGGCAAATATGAACTGGAGCATATCTGTCATTACC
>WJIX01000023.1 GCA_014730075.1 bacterium
CCCGCTCGCCTTGCGGAGGGTTTTGAAAAAATCACTCAGCCGCACTCATCAGCAGTAAAATCCCTACTCCACTTGGTTATATTAATAACTGTCTGATTGACTTGTGGTTAGCCGAATACTGGGGTAATTATTGGGGAAAGTCTTGGGGAAAGGTCTGCAGGGATCAACTGGCACTTCACGAGTTTTTCGGATCACCCGGTATGCATATACCCCCCGGCTTCCCTCACGCTATCTATCAGCCTCCGGTAACAGGGGTGTGACCCCACGGTGGGTGAATGCCCGATTATAACCAGCTTCTTCTTCGCTCTGGTCAGGGAAACGTTAAGCCTCCTCAAGTCCTTGAGAAAACCTATGTTGCCACTGTCATTGGTTCTGACCAGCGAGAGGATTATCATCTCCTTCTCTCTGCCCTGGAATCCGTCCACCGTGTCTATCTCCACCCTCTCCTCATCTATCCCGCTCCTGATCCAGTCTGTCTGATCCTTATAGGGAGATATCAGAGCCACTTCTCCGGGGTCCAATCCCGTTTCAAGCGCAGTCTCCAGTATCTTAACCGACATCTCCCCCTCCACCCGGTTGTAGTATGACTTGGAGTCCTTGACGCTCTCTTCCCCACTGCATTTTTCCACGGTGTCCAGGAATATTACCGGTTGGGCTGGATCAAAGATCTTCTTCATCAACGGGTCTGAGGGAGTTTCCAGCTCGAGATCTGCCAGGGTCCAGTCAATGACCGCCTGATCTGCTTCCAGCTCCCCGGAATAGAACTCCCGGGAGGGAAAACTCATGATCATCCTGTTCATCCGGTACTGCACCCGCAGCATCTCCTTAATCTTTTCGCCGTGAACCTCAAGCAGCCTCTCGAATAGCGAAACCGCCAGTCCCTTCTCCCCCGCCTCCTTATTCAATATTGTGGGGGGAAGCTGTCGGTGGTCTCCGGCCAGCACCACCCTGTCAGCCTTTACCAGGGGAATCAGGGCCTCCGGCTCGGTGGACTGGGTTGCTTCATCCAGTATCAGGAGCTCGTAATTCCTCCCGCTCATTATCTCCGAGCCGGCAGTTGAATTGGTGGTGCAGACCACTTCGGCATCCATCAGTATCTTATCCACCGCGTCGTTCTCCAGCCGGTCTACCTCACTGAAGATTCCATCCACGACTTCCTGTATCTTCATCCACTCGGCCATATCCTTTATTCTGGATGCTGGCACGCCCCTGTTACCCCTGCCCTTCTGAGCGAGTGTCATGATCTTCTCATTACTCATCCCCCGGCGCCACCTGGGCCCCGGGTGGGTATGATTATCCTGCTTATCCTTGAGCCCCATTGCTTTCTCACGGAGCTGCTGCGCTTTCTGAAAATCAGGATGATCCTCCAGGATATAATCAAGGGTATGCTCTCTCAGAACTGGATTCACCCTGGCAGGGTGCCCTACCCGAACCGCCCTCACTCCCCTTTTCACCAGCCGCTCCACAATATTATCCACTGCCACATTCGAGCCCGCAGCTGAAAGCACTGTCAGACCCCGTTTTACCGCCTGCTGAATTACTTCTATGCAGGTCATGGTCTTACCAGTACCGGCCGGGCCGTGAATCAGGAAAATGTCATCCGAGCTGATCGCCTTCCGTACCGCCCTGACCTGTACTTCGTTCAGTTCCTTATTAAACAGCTCAAGCTCCGCCGGCTCCGGGCCTCTTATATCTGAAATCCCCAGCAGCTTATTCCTCATCCGCGCCAGCCTTCCCCGGGCTGCGGCGAGAATGCCAAGAGCCTCAATCATCCTCTGGAAGGTAATGTCATTTACATAGAGGTCCATCCTCAGATTCTTCTTGAATATATAGCGGGGTGGGGCTTTGTCGAAAACAGCGGTTATCGAAAATCTGCTCTTTTCGATAACTGTCCCCGAAGGAGTGTCCGCAGAAAGCGGATTGCCCCTGCTGAGCATCACCAGGTCTCCGGTGTTGAACTCGTGCTCAGGGAGCATCTCACCATGCCTCTGTCGGAGGAATTTGACTATATATCTGCCCCCCAGTCCAGTGCCCTGGTTCCTGCCCCGGAGATTCAGTATCGCCCGCCCTCTCTTCTCCCTCTCCTTTCCCGACAGCCTTCTGATCTCATTCTCGTGCCATCGCATCTCCTCGGCACGCTCCTTTTCAACCAGAGATCTGAATTTCTTTAAATATTTCTTCTCTTTCTTCAACCTGATCCTTTCACCTTCCCGGGCGGGCCGGTATATCCTTTCTATACCTCCCCCGATATCGTGACCAATAAATTATTATGAAAGATAACCGCGGATAGCAATTCTATCAACCGAGTAACATCTTCACACACTGTAACATAAATAATTCATATATCTTATGCAAATAACGATTCCTCCGGTTACCCCAGGGTCACCAGTGCTATCCCGCCCAGGGCCAGGAGAACCGAAACCGCCTTCTTCCTGGTAAAGGGCTCGTGCAGGAATATGGAGGCGAATATAATTACATATATGGTACTGGTCTGATTCAGTATGGCCGCAGTCCCCGCCTTGGTATATTTCATCCCCCCCAGCCAGAATATCAGGGCCAGGTAGGAACCGAGCAGAGTCCCGGTGAGAGAATACTTCCAGTCGCTGGTCGGTTTGAAGACAGAAAAGATCTTTCGCCTTCTCTTTGAAATCAGGGCCACCGGAACCAGGGCAAAGAGAGAACCCACCTGCCTCATCGCCGTTGCCCAGATCAGTGGTGAATCCTCCAGTACCGTTTTCGCCAGCACCACTCCGAATCCCAGCGTCAGCATAGCCCCGATCCCCCAGAGAATACCTACCAGCAGATCCTTTCTGGAAATCCCCTCCTGCGGTTTATGCCTGGACACGATCAGGATGGCGCAGAGAACCAGGAACATTCCCACGAACTGCCAGACCCCTATGGTCTCATTCAGCAGCAGGAATGCAAAAAGTATCACTGATGGCGAATAGAAGCAGTCCACCACCGCCATCATTCCCGCCCCTATCCTGTTGAGGGCGTGATGAAACATGGTATCGGATATGGCGATTGCTATTATACCGCTGGCGAACAGGATCAGGTAATCCTTCAGCGGAGCGGCGTTGAAAATGTCATATCCGGCCACCTTGGCGGTGATAACCAGAAGTATGCTGGTAATACCCACCCGGAAGAAGGTCAGGGAGAAGGGGGAGATCCTCTCGCCCGATTTCTTGAAACATATTACCGCCAGCCCCCAGATAAGAGAACAGAGCAGAGCGAATATCTTTCCCATTTCAGTTTCCTTCAAAAACCGGTGGAGGGATTTCTCCCCCCACCGGAAATTACAGCTTCAAGAGACAGCATCTCCTAATGTATGGTCATCTCTTCAAGAAGCGCCCTGGCACCGCTGAACTCATCCAGGATGAACAGGATATACCTGCTGTCCACGCTGATCGCCCTGGTGAGATCTTCATCGAACTGGTAGTCCGCGGAAATACTCTCGTAGTTCCCGTCGAAAGCTGCTCCTATGACCTCTCCCCTGCCGTTCAGAATGGGGCTTCCGGAATTTCCTCCGGTGATATCACAAGTAGAAAGGAAATCAACAGGGATATCATCCAGGTATTCATCCATATACTTTTCCGGCCCTCCCTTTCTCTTAATCTCGATCAGCTTCTCCGGACAGTTGAACGGAACCTCGCCGGTATGCTTTGCCACCACGCCGGAGAGAGAGGTGATATAATCGTAATGCAGCGCCTCCTCCGGTGAGTACCCCCTCACCGTTCCGTAGGTCAGGCGGATGGTGGAGTTGGCGTCAGGATAGAAAAGCTCATCGCTCTTCCACTTGCGAAGGGCCCTGATCAGTTCCGGCCTCAGCGCTGAAATAGTACCTCCGAACTCCTTGTCCAGCTTTCGCAGCTTCCGCTTTTCCTTTTCCAAGGTAAGGGCGAATTTTATGAAAGTATCTTCCGATTCACGGATCTTCTCGCCGGGCAGCTCGAACAGGCGGAGCCGCTCCTCCACGGTACCCAGTGAGGTTCCGGCGTAGAGGTCATCTATGGCGTTATCTATCTTCTCATCGATATCCGATCCCTCAGCGGCGGCGAGAAGGCTGTCGAATCCCTCTACTCTCTGATCCTCGGGAAGCTCCTGCGACATCTTCAGAAAATACCTCAGCACCTCCCTGTCAACAGACTCGTCATAGCTCATCTGTATCGTTCTCAGGCCCCTTTTCAGCCTGGGAATATCTCTTTCCATGTACCCGGAGTCTCTTTCCAGGTCTTCCTTCTCCTTTTCAAAGGACCAGCGGACCAGCATCCCTGAGCCCCTCATCATCTGGTTTCCAAATCCCACGAACCGGAGTACAAAGTTCTTGTCCCGGTAGGATTTCTGCTTCCTGTAAAGAGATTCAATACTGGGAAGGACATCTCCATACCTCTTATGCATCTTATCATTATCGGACAGCCATTCGGCAAACTGCTTCTCTTCTTCTATTTTCTTTTCCAGCAGTTTCGCCTTCTTGAAGCCCTCCAGCATCCCCTGGTAATTCTTCATTGCGTTATTGAGCATCTGATCGAATGAGGCAACCTTTATGGCCACCGCCGGGTTCTTCTCTGCTTCTCGCTGGAACAGATCGATCATCTCCCCGAAAACCCTGATCCGAAGAGGATACATCCAGTCCTGGCTGTAGCGGATCGAATGGGAGGTGCGGTAACGCATGGTTCTTCCGGGAAAACCGATTATCATGGTGAAGTCGTCCTCTTCGATACCCTTTGTGGACATTGCCAGGTGGATTTCCGGCTCAAACGGCACATTATCCTCCGAGTACTCAGCGGAGCTTCCGTCCGGTGCGACATAGGCACGGAAGAAGGAAAAATCTCCGGTGTGCCTGGGCCACATCCAGTTGTCTATATCCCCTCCGTAGTTGCCGATCGATTTGGGAGGTGCGTAAACTATCCTGACATCCTTCATGGTAAAGTATGTGAAAAGCTTGTATTTCATACCACCGAAGAAGCCGGAAACCCGGCACTTCACATCCCGGCCCTCTTCCTCCTTCTTGACGATCTCCTTGATTACATCCTCTATCGCCTCGTACCTCTCAGCGCTCTCCAGGCCCTCGGCCGCATCCAGCACCTTATCGGTAACGTCATCTATCGAGATCAGAATGGATGCCTCATATCCGGGCGCCTGGATCTCCTTGTCATAACTCTCCGCGTAGAACCCTTCCTCGATAAAATTGCTCTCCACCGAGCTGGTCCTCTGAAGCGCGGTAAAGGCCACGTGGTGGTTGGTCAGTATAAGCCCCTTGTCGGAGACAAATGAACCGGTGCCCCCTCCCAGGTCAACTATGGCATAAGCTATGCCCTTGCCCCCCGGTTCATAGATCTGGTCGCCGGAGAGCTTCAGGCCGAGATTCTGCATCTCCTTGAGCAGGTCCCCGTCCAGCCTGTCCAGCTGCCACATACCCTCTTCTGAAAAAGCGTTTCCGCTTACAAGAAAAGCGATCATCATGATGAAGAACAGTACCTTCTTCAAACTCATATACAACCCTCCTCAGGTTTAAATAACAATTCCTGCAGCCCGGTTAATTAATAATTCAGAAAGATAATAGCACTTAAGAAAAGCGTGCACAAATGAATCTTTGGGGGTAAGGTATTCTCCAGCATGGCTGGCTATAGTATCAGATCAGACTACTGCTTCAATGCCCTTACCATGTCTGTATTACTATATTATCGACCCTTATGGGGCACCATGCATTGCCATAGTTCGGCTGGTTGTAATACCCCATGGCGATATAGGAGAAATCATCCAGTACGAATGGTATGTAATGCTTGTTGTATATAAGTGCTCCGGAATCTCTTTTTGTAATAATTATATCTGCTTCCTGCAAGGCGCCGTCATAGAATAACTCCAGGTGATACCATACATTGTCTACAAATGACTGTATCGGAGAGTAGGTATTATTCTGATCCTTATCCCTGATCTGGATTCTCCGCGTCACCTGGTCCGACCAGTCGAATGACAGGCGAAAGGTAATAGTTTCATTAGCTATATCGGTAGGCTCCGAATCATAAAGATAGATTCCCGGATAGGTTCCCCAATTCCCCCTCTCGCAGACCATATCAAATTCCAGGTGTACCATTGAAGATCCGGAGACGGGCCCGAAACCGGGTGAGTAGGCCCAGTATTTATCCGCCAGGTTGTCGAAGGTTCTGACCAGGTAATTACCGGCCAGAGAGTCCCAGTATGCGTTGGTAGGGGTTTCAGTGGAAAGAGATACCCAGTCCGGATCGCTCTCGAAGTCCTCCAGATAAGCATAAGCAGACAGTAAATCTATTGTTATTTCATCCGAGCCGGTCCTGCCTTCGCTGTCTTCCCCTGTAAATGTTATGGTATGCCAGTCCGCTGAAAGTGTATCAGTAATAAGAAGTGCCCCGGTACCCAGTACGCCGTCCCTGTCAGATTCCCACACCAGCGAGCTCTCAGGCAGGAACCTGTCCTGGTCATCTATCCCGACCCCGGCAAAGGTTATATTTCGTTTTAAGATATAAACACCGCTGTCTACGGGGCTGATTATTCTAACCGATGGATCCCGGGCGACTGTGTCAGGCACGGTCGGGTCTTCATCGTCACAGTTAGCCAGAAAAATAGACAGAAGAAAGAGAAGAAGGACAGAAAATATTTTCAACAGATCCCCTCCAGCATATTACAGATAGTCTTTTCTAACCTTGAATACAGGTAATTATACCTGAATCATCACTGGAGTACAAGTCTAAGTCTGGCTCTCTTATTTGGAATTTAACATTTACTATTATAAAGGGGCGGCACTCATACTATCACATGCCTGTCACCCGGTTTCTCGCTGTCCTGCCGGGTAATACACAGTTTGGGGATTCGCCAGAGTAATATTCTCAGCCATATCATCACCTTCTTCAGAAGGATCATCCTGTATAATTCCCTTTATTACCGAGCATTACAGCTGATTGTTCTAAATATGCTGATCTAAAAGTATTCGGTTACCATCCGGGTCGGTAATAATAAAACTTGCCGGGCCTTCACTCGCTTCATCCACTTCATCACCTATTTTAATACCCTTTCCCTTCAGCTCTCTTTGAATATCTCTTATGTCAGTAAATGAATCGAGCCTGGAGGCATTACTGTCCCAGCCGGGGTTGAAGGTCAGCAGGTTCCCCTCGAACATTCCCTCGAAAAGCCCTATGGTACAACTGCCATTTTTCATGATCAGCCAGTTTTCTGACAACTCCCCTCCGAAGACCTCAAAGCCGAGGTTCTCATAGAATACTCTGGACTCGTGAATATCACTGACATTCAAACTTACCGAAAATGCTCCAAGTTTCATATATCCTCCTTAAAGGCTATCTTATCCAGAAACAGTAATGGCATTTTTCTTACTTCCTGCTTACCGCTCTTATCAACTGAATAATACCTACCAGTGCCAGGATCAGGCTGCCGTGGACCCTCCACGACCCGGACGTATATAGAAAGATCACCACAGAGAGTATTAATGCAATGATCCCGATTATGAGAGGAATCTTATTCACTTGTAACTCCCTCTATGATGATTTTCCGGAATAAGTTATATAATTACAACGATTTTCGCCAATTGACGGCCACATAGTGGTGCTTCTGCACTCAAAACGCCTGGCCTGAGACTGCAACCTCGCTATAGTCCTGAGTATCTTTTATATCTTGCGCTGTCAATATTAATACCATTCAGGATAAAATTTCATCTCGTGGTATCAATCACCGTAGAAAGATTTGATGGCCCCCCAGGTGGTAGTCTCCGATTCCACTTCCGGGCATCTCGGAATCATGTACTTCATGGAGACGCCGAAATTTATGGCGAGAGGGCAGTAGCAGGTTTCCCTTAATTCCAATTCGCCGCAGGTATAATAACCCCTGCCTCCATCCGGATGCTCAATCAGCAGGACCTCGGACCTTTCACTACCTGTGATCATGTAAGTCTGGCTGCAGACCAGATTCCACCCTGAATAACAGCCGTTGAATATAATATCCAGCCCCTCTGTGAAATTCCCAACAGCGGACTGAACAATATCCGGATTGTAGGAAATAGAAGAAGCGCTGACAATATTCTCAGGAATTTCCAGCGCGAACCTCATACCGGCGCGTTCATATGTTCCCAGATTAGTCAGTATATTAAGATTAAACGTTACATAGACCCCAATGACTTCGGGAATATAAGCACGATCATCAGCCGAAATGTAAATCACAGGGTTTTGCTCAGCGGCAAACAGGGCTGAGCTCAGCATTATAGTTATCAGAACAATTAATAACTGCTTACGCACTTTATCCTCCTGTTAAATCCTTACTATCCGAGAATATTTCAGTGATTTCTTCCCTCTATTCTTAATTATAGCCCGGAATCACTATCATTTCAATAGCTTCATGCAAAACAGTTTTTTATCTTTTTCCTTGACACCCTGAAAACCCGCAAGCCGATTCAATTTGCCATATCTTTATTACAATCAACCGGTTGCTCCCGTATGCGCCCCCTGTCAGCCGATCTCCCCCGCTATTGCCTGTTTCCCCGCCCTGCCCTCTTCTGAGCCATACAGCCACCCTTTCAGGTGGCCCCGAAAGCTGTGGTATAATATATCTCACAGGGGGGACGCTATTGGTTCAAGTGATGAGGAGGTGCGCTGTGAGCGTCCAGGTTTCAGAAGAGATTTCAGGGAAAATAGAGAGTATATCCATGCTCCGGGCCGAGCTTCAGAGTATTGGTAGCAGAAAGCTCCTGGAGGACCTGGCCTCTCTTAATGACAGGGAGAGAAGGCTCAGGGTCAGGATATTGCTGTATCTTCGCGAGATAGACAGAAGAAAGCTGTATCTCGAAGAGGGGTACTCTTCGATGTTCGATTTCTGCACCGGGTATCTCAGATACTCAGAGTCTGCCGCGGTAAGAAGGATCAAGGCGGAGCGGGCAATGGGAAGATCGAAGAGAATCATATTGATGCTCCTCTCTGGCGATATGACCATTACCGGGCTGTCAAAGATCGAGAGCATCTGCACACCGGAGAATACTGATCAGGTTCTGGATCAGGCGGCGGGGCGTTCCTGCCGCGAGCTGGACCTGCTCCGGGCCAGGCACTGCCCCGCGGAGCCGAAGCCGGAGAAGGTAAGACCTGTGTTTGTAAAAACGAAGCTTGAAATAAAGACTGAAGAAGAGAACAGGGGTGGCAGAAAATTTACCGCCAACGCTGGAGGAGATGAGAGCTTTATCGAGCAGAAGTACCGGCTGGAGTTCATGGTGGATGAGAAGACCATGAAGAAGATCCAAAAAGCGAAATCGCTTCTTTCTACCAGATACCCGGAAGGGATAAAGCTGGAGAAGCTATTTGATACTTTGCTGGATAATTACCTGGATAAGAACGATCCTGAGAGAAGAGACGGCGATAATAATATTAAAATAAATAAATCAAACAGGACCAGGCATATACCGCAGAGAATCAAAGATCTGGTCTACAGGCGGGATGGCGGAAGGTGCAGCTTTGTTGGCAAATCGGGCAGAAGGTGCGGCTCCCGCTGGAACCTGCAGTATGATCATATAGTCCCCTATGGAAAGGGCGGGGGCAACTCCCCCGATAACCTGCGGCTTCTCTGCGCCAGGCATAATC
>WJIX01000024.1 GCA_014730075.1 bacterium
GCAGGCTGAAAAAGAGAGGCAAGGCGGCCAAGTTCCTCTCTTTCGGTGCAGAAAACAAGAACTAAATTATCTTTTGTGGGCATAAGCAACAACCTCAGTGATTAATTCGGCCTGCCCGGCCGGAATCTTTAGAAAAAGATTCCCAGCCGCTCCGGTCAGTCAAACTTTAGGTTGCTGAAAGGTTCGGGTTTAATTATTTTGTGACTATGCTTGACTATCATCTGCATACCAACTTCTGCGGCCACGGCAAAGGTGATCCGTCTGAATATGTCCGCGCCGCCATAGACCGGGGGTTAGATGAGATCGGATTCAGCTGTCATCTTCCCATGCTCAATAAACCTGACCCCTACCATGCCATGCCCAGGTACATGTTGCCGGTGTATTTCGAAAGTCTGCGGGCTCTGCAGAAGGAACATTCCGGGTCAATAAGGATTAAAATAGGGATAGAAGCAGATTATCTTGAAGGCTACGAGGATATGATCTCCTATCTCCTCTCAGCTTTCCCCTTTGATTACGTTCTCGGTTCAGTCCATTTCCTCGACCAGTGGCACTTCACCAGCCGGGCCGGGCGGGACCAGTACTCCGAAGTGGACCCGGTGGAGGTTTTCCCCCGTTATTATGAGGAAGTAAGGAAGCTTATAAGAACCGGGCTGTTCGATATCCTTTCTCACCCGGATGCCATAAGGAAGGAGTTCTTCCAGCCGGCCGGATCTCTGGATGATGAATACAAACAGGTTGCGGAGCTTATCAGAGATGAAGGGATGTGCATAGAGATGAATACGGCGGGCCTGCGAAGAGAAGCAGGGTTTATTTATCCTCATCCCGATTTTCTGAATATATGTCTGGATAAAGGGGTGCCAATAACCATCGGCTCCGACGCTCACAGGCCGGAGGACGTGGGCAGGGATTTTGACAGAGTGATGGAGCGGCTGCGGGGTAAGGATAATGTAAATATTGCCCTTTACAGTCGCAGGAAAATGGAGAAGATCCCCCTTTCGGAGCTGGCCTGGAGCTGATTATAAGCTCTATTCTTGACAGGTTCGCCTTTAGCGGGTATTGTGCATAAACAATATCCGGCTGCAGCCGGGTAATATTTTTATAGAGGCTGCCCTATCGGTCTTGATTATGAGAGGAGGGAGAGGGGGGCAGAGCCTCCCTCGCCGAATATGAAGATCAGTGAAAAGATTGTCAAAACAGGTATTACCTTCGATGATGTTCTGCTGATCCCCGCCAGGTCGGAGATCCATCCCAGAGATACCGATGTAAGGACAAAACTTACCACAGATATTGATATAAATATCCCTCTGGTCTCGGCGGCCATGGACACCGTTACCGAATTCGAGCTGGCCATAGCTCTGGCCAGGGAGGGTGGTATCGGTATAATTCACAAGAACTTCAGCATAGAGGAACAGGCAGAGCAGGTGGACAGGGTAAAGAGGAGCGAAAGCGGTATGATATCTAACCCGGTAACCTTCTCTCCGGATCAGATCGTAAGAGAGGCGATCGAGGTTATGAAGAAATACGATATCTCCGGTCTGCCCATAATCAAGGATGAAATTCTGGTGGGCATTCTTACCAACCGGGACCTGAGGTATGTGGAGAGAGACGATATAAAGGTAAGCGATGTAATGACCTCGGAGAACCTCATTACAGCTTCAGAGGGAATAGAGATGAAAGAGGCGATGCGGATTCTGCACAGCAACAGGATAGAAAAGCTCCCGGTGGTGGATGACAGGAATCGCCTTAAGGGTCTGATCACGGCAAAAGATATTCAGAAGAGAATAGATTATCCAAATGCCTGCAAGGATGATAACGGAAGGCTCCGCGTGGGGGCCGCGGTAGGGGTGGAGAAGAGTTCGATAGAGAGAGTGGAGGCTTTGACCGACGCCGATGCCGACCTGATAGTAATCGATACGGCCCATGCCCATTCCAAGGGTGTTTTCGATAAGCTCAGAGAGATAAGAAAGAAGTTCAAGGATATACAGATAGTGGTAGGTAATATCGCTACAGCCGAGGCGGCCCGCGATCTGCTGGAAATCGGGGTCAACGCGGTGAAGGTAGGTATCGGAGCCGGGGCGATATGCACCACCAGGGTGATTGCGGGTATCGGGGTGCCGCAGGTCAGCGCAATCATGGATTGCGCGGAGGTGACCAGGAATGCGGGGGTGCCCCTGATTGCTGACGGTGGAGTAAAGTATTCCGGTGATGTGGTTAAGGCAATTGTGGCCGGGGCCGATTCGGTGATGATCGGTTCTCTCTTTGCCGGAACAGATGAGAGCCCCGGAGAGATGATCTACCACCGTGGTAAGAGTTTCAAGCATTACCGGGGGATGGGCTCGATAGGAGCAATGAAGGATGGAAGCCGGGACAGGTATTTCCAGGAGGATGTCTGGGAGGAGAGCAAGCTGGTTGCCGAAGGGATCGAGGGCAGGGTCTCCTACAAGGGATCACTGGCCAGCAACGTGACTCAGCTGCTGGGTGGGTTAAGGAGCGGAATGGGATACTGCGGAGCGGGAACCATAAATGAACTTATTGAGAAGGGCCGTTTTGTTCAGATTACCCAGTCGGGGCTCCGTGAAAGCCACCCTCATGACGTGGTGATAAGCAAGGAAGCCCCCAACTACAGAAGAAGTGTATGAAACATCAGGAAAGAGATTTGAACCGCTTCAGCAGAGACCGGAGGAATCTGCAGGAACTAAGAGATTCCTGCGGTCATCTGGGCATCGACCTGTTCTCCACCACTGTCATTACTGAAAGTGACAGGGAGAGTTTCCACCTCTCCATAAGAGATATCTCCAGGGCTCTCGAATACGCTGTGGTTATCGGAATACGTCTTTCCGATCCGGTGCTGGATACCATTGCGGATGCACCTACCTGGACCTATTACTATCATTACCGTCAGGTAAATTACGCTCTGGACAATGCGGCCCTGTTTATTACCAGCCGCTGTCACGGAATGGGTTACAGGGCGTTGCCGATTCCTGCCTCTCAGATCATGGACTGGACAAGGCTCAGGGGCCACCTGTCTCACCGGTCAATCGCGGAGAAGGCGGGTCTGGGCTGGAGGGGAAAAAACAATCTGCTGATAAACCCCGATTTTGGTGCCTGTGTCCGCTACGCCACTGTCCTGACCGATATGCCCCTTCCCTCACCTCAACCGGCTCAGGTGGAGATGGAATGCGGTGATTGCAGGGCATGCCAGGATATCTGCCCGGCTGGAGCGATAGGAGATGATCTCAGCGACTTCTCGGTGGACAGGTGCGCTGCCCAGCTGAGAAGGTTTTCCCGGAGTGAGAAGCTTAATACGATGATCTGCGGATTGTGCGTAAAGGTCTGTAAGGGCAAGCTTAACAACTAACTTAAGGATGGAGTGATACAACATTGAAGGTTATCGAGAGAATCAATTACGCGGTCTGGGAGCTGAATTCCACGTTAGAGAGCTATCCGGGCGACAAGAGTATCAGAAACAGGCTTCTGGAGTCCTTTCTTGAAAACAGGCTATATCTGGAGCGGAAAAACAATGTGCCGGTGGACGAGAGGTCGTTCATGATGCTCCAGGACAGGATATCCGATATCTGTATGCTCATTCATGGTGCTGGGGGAAGCCCCGCTGAGATGAAAAATTTCGGGAAATACCTGTTCGATCAGGGCCATTCAGTGTGTGCGGTACGTCTCCCGCTGAACACCGGCTTGAAGAACAGCAGCCTGACATCGTATCTTCGCAGCCGGCTGACCGGGAGAAAAGAGTATGGGGGTATAAAGAGAAAGTCAACTAACCGGAATTCGTGGGCCGCCTCTCTTTCCGAGGTGGAGGTTACCTATGAGAGTCTCAAACGCTGCAGTGATAACCTGAGCGTTATAGGTTTCAGTTTTGGCGGCCTCCTGGCAATGCACCTGATGAAACGTTATCAGGTCTCCAGAACGGTTCTTGTCGCGCCCGCACTCTATCCCAGGGACAGGGGCGGGATAAGATTCAACCTGATGCTCCGAGCCATGCCCTCACTGGCCGAGTGGGCCGACCCGGTTAAATTTACCATAGCGGAGCTGATTGCCAGGACCAGAAAATTGATAGATGGTATCGATCAGCCCTTCCTGATGATTCAGTCGATGGATGATCCGGTCCTCTCCCTGAAAGGTTACGCCTTCCTTAAGAAGCACTCCAGAAACAGAAACAGTGATTTTGTTCTCTATGAAAAGGGAGGCCACGTTCTGGTAAACGGCGACGTTGCCGATGAGGTGTTCAGAGAATCGGAGCAGTTTATAAGAAAGAACCTCAATCGATCCTGAAGCTGAAATCCGGATCCAGGGCTGAGATCTTCTCTACGGTTGATTCCAGCTCTCTCTTCAGATCTGGATTTCTCTTTCTCCTGTATTCAGAGTAGAGGTCGAGGAACCTGTCGTAAAGCTGCCTCAGGCTGCTTTCCCTGTCTATATCCAGTACTGAACGTTGAAAATGGAAGATTTCCCCTTCGCTCATACACCTGTGAAGATGGAGGTATTCCACCTTCATCACCGAGAGGACTTTGAGGTAGTTTTCCAGATCGCATGAGAGCTTATCCAGCACCTCCGCCACGGCCGGGGTACTCCGGGCGGCCTTGCAGAGGTAGGAGAACGCCATCCTGTAATATATTTTGGCCCTTCCGATATAGCCGCGATGGGAAAGATTCATGTGGGGAGCTGCATTTGGTCTCCTCATCCTGGGGTTATCGAACAGCCCGATGGAAAGAAAGAGAAAATCAGCGTTGGTCCGGTAGTAGAGATACTTATCCCTGCAGCTTTTCACACCCTTCAGATGCTTATTCAGTGAAATATCGTAAGGTATAACATATTTATTAACCATTTGGTGATAATCGGAATTCGACATGGAGGTAAGGAGATTTGCAATGTAAATGTTCACATCTTCATCGTAGATATTGGTGTTTGTAGGGTAGTTGCTGTCCAGGCGGGAGTACAGGAAGTGATTCATCATATAGAAGGAAGTTTCATGTTTTTCAGGGTGATTACAGTTCTGCTCTATCTCGGTGTATAATGCAGATCCATTCATGTTG
Organism: bacterium; assembly: GCA_014730075.1. Taxonomy (GTDB): domain Bacteria; phylum Krumholzibacteriota; class Krumholzibacteriia; order Krumholzibacteriales; family WJIX01; genus WJIX01. The sequence goes on from WJIX01000024.1 coordinate 5,049, forward strand.
ACCGCTCCGTTGCTCATACCTGATGTTGCTTTTCTGTTGTGCCAGGTTAAAGCCGCAAGCATTGTGCCAAGGGCAGGGGGGGAGCCTGAGGCCAAATCGATATAGAATTTAGATCAATGTAAGCAAATAGCTTATATAAATTTAACGATATGTCACTGAATTACTATGGATAATGATTACGTGGGGGGCATGTAATTAATAAAGCAGTTATTTTTTGAATGACGTGCAATTAAGTAGGATCTGGCCTGTTACATAAAAACATCTGGAATAGTATTGCATCTTCCCGGAAAAGATAAAATACAACCCAGTCCATATTGTAGCTGGAGAGATTTTTCTACGGGGAATAGGCGGTATAATAATTATTCACCTTGACATGAAAAATTTAGTTAAATAGAGTTGAATCCGGGGTTGTATATAAGTGGGAAAATCAAGGAAAGATAATGTTTTCTATTACTGAAACGGACAAGAAGATTAACAGGATCCTGTCGTTTGGCGATATGAAAATAGTTGACAGTGAAAAGGTTAAAGAAGAAATCGAAGCAGCACAGGATAAGCCTGTTATGGCAATAAGGCCTTTTGTTAATAATCACATTCTTGATAAAGGGCCCATTAGTTTCAGAGTCAGTCCAACATGCGTGTTTCTCAACACATATTTTGAGAATTGTCATATCTGTGATTTCTATCCTAAAGGGAAGAAACTGACAAATAACCGCAGAGTAAAGAATCTAATAAAACGCAAGAAGTTGGTCGATAAAGGATTAGGCGCAGGTGTATCAGCAGGGGCATCAATTGGAGGATCTATCAATTATAAATTGATTGAAGGCCACAATAAGGAAATAGAATCCGATGATATTACATGTCACTATAACCCAATTAATAAAAATAAAGGATCCTGGATTATTGAAAGCCGTGAAGAGATTGTGGAATTATCAGGGTACGATGAATTTTATGTTGCTCTGGAGAAGCCTGATCTCATACCGGATGAAGTACGCAGTAAAAGCAGTGAATCAGCTGATAAATTCTCGGAAAAGATTGATGTTCATCAAGAACGTGCAGGGAGATTGCTTTTCGGTGAAGATGATTATTGCGGAAAGGTTGCCTTAACTGTTAAACCGGCATTTGTTAAAGTTTCAGCTATTTTGAATGGAAAAGAAATAGAAATGTCGATAATAAAGCGTTGGATTATCGGGATAATTCTGAATTTGGATTTTCATGTTGAGAATGCTTACTGCAGGTTCAAAATATCCAGAGCTAAGGAGAAATAATAAGGAGAATATGATGAATAGCCAAGTTATCAAAACAGTTAAGAATGTCCTGGAAGCTGATGATAACATCCGTGAATTACTATTAAAATCACACCTCTCTTCAAATGAATTAATATCAGCCCTTGACAGGGATGACTGTCCACTCAGTACAACTGATCTGAAGAAAGCTCAGAAAGTGATAGATGATTTAGTATTGTTGGAGGACTATCTGGGCAAGAATGATTTGATAGTGAAAAGGTTGTATGAAATCGCGGAAGATCTACGGGAGCATACAGCTTCCATTTGCCAGGAGGGCTCCGAAGAAATGTCTGTCCGCAGATATATTGAAAGCATGCATTCCAGGCTGTTAATTGATATAGAAAGATTTGCAGGACTGATCAAGAGAATGGAGTATCTGGACAATGAAATCCAGATTGAAAGGGAATATCTGTTTTTGTTTGTTCACGAGCTATCGTTGCTGGAAAACTTCATAGTATCCAGGGCGCAGGACCTGAGAGATATGCTTAATATTGTATTTGAAACTCATAAGAATGCTGACAATTGTAAGACTTGCATATAATTGCGTTACTGGACCATCCCATGCATCTGTACATAACTTCTTTTTAAGACAATCATTAATTACAGGATCTGTGGTGATCATCCATGATCGGCGATGCTAAGAAACGGTTGATTGAAGGATGAGGTTATGATACCATTCTAAATCATTATCTGATTATTACTGATGGAAGGAGATTTGAGATGAAAATAGGTTTTCTACAGATGAGATCTAAGTTCGGTGAGATCAAGCTCAATGTCAAGAAGGCCCTGGGTCTTCTTGAGAGAGTGAATGACGCGGTGATTGTACTGCCGGAGCTTTTCAATACTGGGTATATCTTCAGGAACAAAGAGGAGCTGATCTCTCTCTCAGAGAAGGTCCCGGGAGGGTATACTACCAAGCAGATGAAGAAGATAGCAAAGAAGAACAATCTGCACCTGGTATTCGGGCTGGCCCAGAAGGTGAGCGAAAAGGTTTACAATTCAGCCGTGTATGTATCTCCCGGGGGGAAGGTGGACAGCTACCGTAAGGTACATCTTTACGACCGCGAAAAGCTTCTGTTCGATCATGGGAGAGCATTCAAAACCAAATCGATAAAGGGAGCGAAACTGGGTTTCATGATCTGCTTTGACTGGATGTTCCCTGAGGCGGCCAGATCCCTGGCGCTCAAGGGAGCCCAGATTCTCTGCCACCCCAGCAACCTGGTACTGCCCTGGGGGCAGGATGCCATGAAGCTCAGGTGCCTTGAGAACCGGGTTTTCGGGATTACCGCAAACAGGATAGGGGTTGAGCGACGGGGTACGGTACGGCTTGAATTCACGGGGAACAGCCAGGTGGTAGGCCCGGATGGTGAGGTGCTCATTTCGGTAGGGGACCGCAGTGAATCTCTTAAGGTAGTGGATGTAGATATCTCGGAAGCGGATGATAAGGATATCAACGCCAATAATAATGTAATGGAGGACAGATTCCCCTCCTATTATTCGATGTTGACCAGGAAATAAGCCCCTCTGCCGGCCGGCCCCGGGAACAGCTCTCAACCATGATCTGTTTAATCCCGCTATTTCAGGATTATTCAACCACTTTTGCAAAACGCACTGAATACAGCTCGATTACTTCTATTTGATTCCTCTAATTACTCTATATTCCCTGTCATTTATTGTAATATAGCCACTTTCCCCCTTGGCACAAACCTTGCGAAATTAATCCGGTGAAAAAATAGATCATCGAAAAGTAGTCAGCCGTTTCATTATGTGCAGACCGTTTTTTATTATGAGGAGACAATAATGAGAAGGGATCGAAAACCAGTACTCACGTCACCATGGAAGATCGGAACTCTGGTAGCTTTATTGCTGTTAGTTACTAATTCGGCCGTGACATATTACATGGTCGGCAGGTACGGAATCGACTTTGACTGGGTCAACAGCGGCAGCGGTATCTGGGGTGTGGATTCATATGGGTTTTTCAAGGAGATGTTCCCCCTGGTAGCTTCAGTGCTGATCTGCTCGCTGGTTGCCTATTTTGCGATAGCATCAGCCGTGAGGAGATACCGGTTCTACATAGACTCGGGTCAGGATTACAGGAAGATGATATCGCTGGCGGACAGCATAGACGATCTCACCAATCCCTCGCAGATAGCCAGTCTTTCGGACTATCCGGAGTTTCAGGCGATTCTCAGAAACTACGGAGACCAGATAAGGGAGATTTCCGAACAGATTAATGAGAATTATGAAATGCTGGACAATACAGAGCTGGAAGGTGAGCTGAAGGCCCTTCTTGAAGGAAAACCTGCAAAAGAGTCTGAATCGGGCGAAAGATGGTGGACAGGGATCGTCAGTGAGCTGGCACAGAAGATGGAGAAAGAAAGAGACGAGCTTGATTCGATCCGAATGGATGCCGAGAAAAGCAGGAAGGCGATCAGCGGGGCGGCTCTTTCATTCGGCCGTATAACAGAGTCTATTGATGAGGCAAGAGCGAACCTTTCTGATATTAACGAACTGATGAAGCAGCTGGATGAATCCGGCCACTCAGACGGGATCAGGGCCGGCAATACTGATCCAGGAGTAGAAAAAGCCCTTCAGGATATAAACAGTTCGCTGGAGAGGCTGGGCGAGGGCGGATCGGCAATGAACGATTTCTCTGATACTACCAACGGTCTGGCTCTCAACATAGCATTGCTGGCAGCCAGGGGCGATATCAGGGAGAAAGACCTGGCCCGTTTTGCTGAAAAAGCCAGAAATACTTCCGAAAAATTCAAGAAGCTCAGCACAGCCTTTCAGTCACTGACCGGGAAGCTGAAGGACGATTTCGATGTGGTGAAGAATTGGGCGGAAGGGGCAGTAACCAGCGAAGATGTTACGGGAGAAGAAATAAATGGGATCAAGCCGAAACTGGAGGAATGTGTATCCGGGCTTCGGATTAACCTGGAGAATCTCGCCTCGGATGCCGGCTCGGTGGGTCAGATGCTTAGAGATGATTCACAGTCGAAGGTACCGGAATGGGAGGAACAGTCAATTCATGAACCGGATAAGTCTGAGGCGGCCCTGAAAGAGGAAACCGGATCTGATGAGCTTGAAATACTGAGAAGCGATCAGTACATCAACGATCAGGAAGAAGACCTGGAGTCCGCTGAAAACAGCGACTTCGGCTCAATGAATGAAGATTCTGAACAGATGTGGCCTTCTGGAGATAGCGAAATGGAACCTGCTCCGGAAGATTCACAGGATGACATAGACTTTTCCGGTATATCCGACAGCATGCAGCCGGAGCAGGACAGCATTCAGGTGGAGGAGGGCATTGCAGCTGCCGGTGAGGAAGAACCTGAATTGAACCAGGCGGCGGATGATCAGATGTGGGCCTCTCTTAATATAAGCGGAGAGGATAGCGGCCAGGATGATATTGGAATTGAATTCAAGGATACCCAGGAAGCGGAATCACCAGAATCTGCCTCACAGCCGGAGCAGGAAGAAGAAGGGGTCCAGACCGAAAATATGGTTGAAGAAGATGGAAGTTACGCCATCGACCCCGATGAAGTGCCCGGCCTGGAAACAGCCTACGGTGAATTCCTGGACCGCTCCGTTGATCAGCAGGATAAGACAGAAGCGTCCGAAGCTGATAAAGAGCAGACAGATGAGGATCCCATAATAGATCTATATGACCTGGGAGCAGTCGAGGTAAGCAACGCTGATATTATCCAGTGAGGTAACAGGTGCCTGAGTTAAAAGATGAAAACAAGCGAATGTTCAAGGAACAGGTAGAGGACCACGTTCAGAAACTGGTCAGTATGCTGGAGCATTCATCCGGGGAAAAAATGGGTGGCGGTATTATCGACCGGGTCTGCCTGGCCACCCGCCTTCTGGAAGGAAGTGCGGGAATGCTGCAGCTGTGCGGATGGAGCGAAATACTGACTCTGTTCCGTCAGATGGTTGAGAATTCGAATGGAAAGCGTCTGGATGAGAACATCTCCCAGGTGATCTCAGAACTGATTGACGCTGAAGAAGCTGTTATCAAAGGAATAGATAAGGGCGGAATCGAATTGGATGGGGAAACAACCCTCTTTGAGGGTATAAAGGATGAAATAATTTTCCTGATGGAAGAATATCAAACCCCTGATTCGCGGATCGGAGAAGATTCGGATGTGCAGGTAGTCTATTTCAAGGAGAATGCCGATAATAATTCATTCGAGGTAATAAACTCGATGGTAGATGTTCTGGAACAGATGAAGGAAAAGCTTTTCCAGTGTGGAGAGAATGAAACTCCCGTGGATCTCAGTGATCTGGAGCGCCTCTGCGGCGAGGGAAGGTTTTACATGGGAATTGTGGAGGGTATGGTCGCAAGAATTGCGGGTTCAGAAGGGAAACACTGCTCAACTGTTTCCGCTCAGGTCGTTCTGAACGCGATCAGAGAGATCGTGGATATTTACAGGAGCATAAAAGGCTGGAAGCTGGAGTTTCAGTCCAGCTCTGACGATTTCAAAATGGACAGCGATATAGCTTCTTCACTATTTTCAGTGGTAGAGAACTGCCTCTTCGATATCAATTCACTCTCCCTGAAAAGCGGTGACGAAGATCTGCTGGTAGAACTGGATATCAGGACAAAAGGTTCGTTCATAGAAGCGGTCATTCGTGATAACTGCAGGAGCAATTCGATAATAGAGAATGTTGATATAGCGGCGTATTACCCGGGCCTCATTTCCATCAGGAATAGCCTTAAGAATTGGAAAGGACTGCTCTGGGTAGACCGTTCGGTAGAGAACGGGGAGAGATTCAGGGCAACTCTTCCGGCAAGCAGAAAAAGGACCGATTACAGGATCATACAGGCCGGTGGCAGGGAGCTGGGACTTCTTTCCGGCTGTATAGAAGAGGTTCTGGAATTCGACGAGCAGACTCTGAAAATGGAGCAGGACAGATATTATTATGATGGGCGGGGAGGAAAAGTCCCGGTCTTCAGCATTGATGAACTAGCCGGAGGCGAAGTCGAAGCGGATTACAGTTATAATTATTTAGTAGTTTTTGGGATAGCTGAAGAGAGGATCGCGGTCCTTTCCGAAAACGAGGGATACCGGATAGAAACCGTTCCGGAACAGGCCGTGGAAGAAAATCAGCTTTCCATCTCAGGAATTTCTCTGCAGATTGGAGACAACTCCTATCCCGTGCTGGATATCGCGATGATCCTGGAGAAGCTTGATATTTTGCATGAGAAAGACCTTTCATATGCGGCCCCGGTCTCTTCGGCGGATACCGGAATAGCGTAAGGAATAAATTGGTTGTGTTGCCGTGTGCGTGTTTATTAAAACAGTGAGGTTGTCATGACTAAACATCAGGAAAACGAGTACAGAAACATCATTATTGGAGGGCATGACGACAGGAATGAGGTAATGACTTCTGTAGAAGCGGCTGAATATCTTAAGATGCATGTTAAGACTGTATGCCGTCTGGCCAAGGAAAAGAAGATACCGGCAAAGAAGGTGGGCAGTGAATGGAGATTCCTCCGGAGTGTTCTTGATAAATGGCTTGCTCAGGAGGAAGTGGTAAGTTCCTGAACGTGGTATTTTCCCGGGGAAGATGATGTCGAAAGCGCAATTTGAAAGAATAAAAGTTGATCAACCGGACACCGCTCTATTCAGAATCTCGGGCCGGCTGGGTTTTCACGAAAATGGAAAAGTGGAGCAGCTGTCAGAGGAATGCCTTAAAAGAAAGTTCAAGAAGGTTGTGTTTGATTTTCTGGAACTTTCATCGCTGGGAGGTGGTGTAGCGAGGATCTTCCGGGATTTCGTCTCTCAGTGCGAAAGAGATGGCTGTTCGGTAATATTCGTGGTGGATAATGAGGTCGTTCTTGATTTTCTTGTCAGTGATGATTCCGATATCAGGATCATGTCTACAGTGGAAGAGGCAATGGGAGCGGAGAAACCGGAAAGCCCGGAGCCAGGGCGGGTTGAACAGTCCGCCGCTGCGGAAGAGTCACCGCACCAGGCCGAATCTGAAGGCAGGGAAGACTCTGTTGATGAAGGAGTTATAATACTGGGGCATTCATTCGAGTCTGAAGATTCGAACAAGGATGTGGAGAACCAGTCTTCAGCCGTGCCGGTAGACGAGGAGGTAAACGATAGCGCCAATCCTCCCGTAGATGAATCCGGGGATACCAGTGAGGATGCCGGATCCGCTGACGGTAATGATGAAGAGCTGATCTCCGAGATTTTTAATGAGAGCGGTCAGAAAAATCCCCCCGAATGGATAAATACTCCCAAATCACCGTTCAGCAGGAATAAGGCTGCCGGGTTGAAGCCGCAAAAGGGAAGTGATGTCAACAGGCAGCTTAAGAGAAGAGTCCTGGAACTGGAAACCCTTTTCTCCATCAGCTCCGATTTCAATTCGATATATGACAAGAAGAAATTCCTGGATATTTTCCTGTTGACTTCAATAGCGCAGGGAGGAATTGAGTCAGCCCTCTTTCTGGAGCGGGATGATGACAGGCTCAAACCGATTGTATGCAAGGGGAGCAACCGCAAGGAGATTCTGGATTTCAGCATGAGCCTGGACTCAGTGTCCGAGTCGGCGATATCGGAGGCGATACATGAGATAGATTCTCTGGGGGATAAGGATCTTATAAGTCCGTTGATCAAGAATGATTTCAAGTTCTTCTACCCCTTTGTCATGGATAACAGATTGATCGGCATATTCATTATCGGTAAGCGGATATCGGGACGTAAAATGGAGAAAGAGGATTTTGAGTTCCTTAATATTCTGGCCAATGTGGCTCAGGGCGCCTACAGGAATGTAGTGATGCTGGAAGAGGAGCATGAGAGGACACTTGGGATTGTCAAGACCCTGATCAGCATGATAGAGGAGAATACCCTCCTGAAGGGTACCTCGGAATTCGTTTCGCGCTATGTAGGGATAGTTGCAAAGAAGATGAACTACCCGCAGGAGGACTTCAAGGACCTGATATATGGCACGGTACTGCGCGATATGGGAATGATAAAAATAAGCGATCTGATCATAAAGAGTCCCCGGGAGCTTACCAAGGAGGAATGGGATATCGTTAAAAGGCACCCGGATGACGGAGCCAAGATGCTCGAAAGAATGAAGTTCAGCCAGAAGGTGGTGGATGTAGTGAGGTGCCACCATGAGAGATTCAACGGAGAAGGCTATCCCAGGGGATTGAGGGGGAAGGAAATACCTCTCGGTTCCCGGATAATCTCGGTGGTGGAAAGTTATTCTGCTATGATTCATGATAGGCCGGCCAGAGTTGCGCTGTCAGAGAGAGAAGCCCTCGATACCTTAAAGGAGAATTACGGGCTCAGGTACGATATGGAAGTTATTCGGTGTTTTGTCAGGGTGATGGAAAAAGAGATAGCTAAATCGATAAAACCGACGGCTGCTGTATCGGAGGGTTAAACTTTGTCTGGTAATATACTTGTCGCGGATAGTGATCCCAATATAGTTGAGATAGTAACAGAATCTCTCCGGTCGGAAGGTTACCATACAGAATCAGCTTCAGATGGCCAGGAGGCGATGTCAAAGTTCAGGGAATTCGATCCTGATCTGGTAATCCTCGATACCGTTCTGCCGGTTATAGGCGGGCTGCAGGTATGTGAGAATATCAGGGTGGAGCCGGGGAAGAGAGAGATACCGATTATTATTATGTCAGGAGGACTCAACGGCAGTTCAGTTGCCGAAGGATTCAGGCACGGCGCCAGCGATGTGATAAAAAAACCTTTTTCCATAGAAGAGATAACGGCAAGGGCAAACAACTTCCTCACTCGGGCGGGTGAGGAAAAGAAACAGAGGATGGAGGGTGGGGAAAAGGATTTTGAATATTTTCAGAGAGAGTTCAAACGTAAGGTTCTGAACCTGCGGACACTCTTTGATCTCAGCCAGGATTTCAACAGGCTGAAGGACCCCGATGAGCTGGTCCATATACTCTGCCTGACCCTGATAGGGCAGCTGGGGATCGGTTCTGTGGCAATTTTCAGGCTGCAGAAGAATGATTACAATCTACTCGAATATGCCGGCGGGATGGGCATCGAGACCAATATACTCCAGACCGTTAATTTCTCCAAGGAGAGCGGACTGATAAAATATCTCTCCAAGTTCGATAATTTCATAGATCTTGCCAACCGGGGTATTCCGGGTGCCGGTCGGAGGGAGGCCCATTTTCTGGTTAAACTGGGCCTGAAATACTGTTTTCCTCTCATCATAAAGGAGAATCTTATCGGGATCATCCTGGTGGGGGAGAAGATTAACTGCAGGGAATATTCCGACAACGATATCGAAATGTTCAGGCTTCTATGCCATTCGGCTGCCAACGCCCTGGAGAACGCCAGGCTATATACTGAACTTCAGGATACCTACCTCTCCACTATACGCGTGCTGGTTTCAACAATCGAGGCCAAAGACCCGTATACCTCCGGGCATACCGACAGGGTGGCAGGTTATTCCTCGAAGCTGGCCCGCAGGATGGGAATGAGCAAGAAGGAGATTGAAACGATCGAGTTCGGGGCGGCACTTCATGATATAGGGAAGCTGGGAGTTTACGAGAACATACTTAACAAATCGAGCGCACTCACCGAGAAGGAATGGATCATGGTAAAGAGCCATCCCGAGATCGGTGCCAATATTATCAGGGATATGAGCTTTCTCAAGCACGCCAGCGACCTGGTCAGGCATCATCACGAGAGGCTGGACGGAAGCGGTTATCCGGACGGGTTGAAGGGAGACGAGATATCTCTGGGCGCAAAGATTATCGCGGTGGCGGACAGCTTTGACGCCATGACCAGTAACAGGCCCTACCGTAAGCCACTAACCTATCCGGAGGCTATAGAGCAGCTGAGGATGCAGTCGAATAAGTTCGACGCGGAGATCGTTGAAACCTTTGCCGAGATTATCGAGAGCAGGGTGAAGGTCACCTGAGCAGTCCGTAAATCAACTTAACAGCACAGATCCCGTACTATAACTCCTTGGATTAATTGCAGCTGGAGACAGATATTACAGCAACCCTATCAACATGATTTACATCCTGATCCCGGGGGAGTTGGTCCAGAGCAATTTTTAAGATAAGATAAGTGATTGCTGCGATGTTAATTATAACTTTGGCTATTTGCTGGTGATTGCGGGCATCGATATTGCGTTTACTTATTACCGCCTTTATAAATTTTGGAGTGTCAGCCCGGTGATGTGAGGATGACGACGGAAGTCGGGGCGGGTTTGTCACTCCAAAATTTTATCCTCATGCCGAGCTTTTCAGGGTTTCCGGAGTAATCCCTATCTGCTTGATCAGCTGATTTCTCAGGGTGTTTACATCCAGATTCCTTTTGAGTTTTCCATTTATGGCGGTTGAGACGGAACCGGTTTCTTCGCTGACGATAATATTGATCGAGTCGGTTTCCTCCGAGAGACCAATCCCGGCCCGGTGCCTGGTGCCTATGGCGTGGCTGAGCCTCGGATTCTGAGAAAGAGGCAGGATGCATCCCGCGGCGGTTATTCTGTTGCCGGAGATTATTACCGCTCCGTCATGGAGTGGAGAGGGTGGTGTAAATATTGTGACCAGAAGGTCTTCCGTGACCCTGGAATCGATCGGGACGCCGGTTTCAATGAAATTCTTGAGTCCGATATCCCTTTCAATGGTAATAAGGGCTCCCAGCCCCCTTTCGCTTATCTGAAAGCATGCTTTTACAATTTCATTGATAGTGGGAGATTGCTCCACCTTGAGAAATGTTCCGATTATCCGGTTCTGGCCCAGTTTAGCCAGCGCCTTTCGTAGTTCCGGCTGGAATAGTATGACGAAGGCTATCAGCCATACTGTCTTGAGGCTGCTCAGGATCCAGTTGAGCGCTCCGAAATTGAGCCATCTGGAGATAAAGCTGACTATAATGAGGATGAACAGGCCGATGAACATCTGAATGGCCCTGGTCCCCTTAATCGAAAGATACAGTTTGTAGAATATGAATGCGACTATCAGGATATCCAGAATATCAACTATGAGGTTGAACTGATATGAAGTCACTTTCTTATTATCTCTCCCTCAATCGCCTTGAAAACATTTATAAAATCTCTGGTTTCCTCTACATCATGGACCCGGACCAGCTGCGCACCCTCACGGAGAGACCGTCCCAGCGCCGCCATTCCCCCGTATACCCGTCCCTCAGGGCCTCTTCCGGTTATTGCACCCAGGAACGATTTTCGGGAATATCCTATCATAACAGGGAATCCGAGTTCTCTGAAGCTGGTAAGCTCCCTGATTATATCCAGATTGTCTTCTAATCTTTTACCAAAACCTATCCCCGGGTCAATGATTATTTTCTCTTTTTCCACGCCCCCTTCCATAATACGGCCTGTTCTTTCCCGAAACCATTCCATAATTTCCCCGATTACATCCTGGTAATAAGGATTATCCTGCATGGAGGATGGGGTGCCCTGCATATGCATTACTACAACCGCGGCTCCGTATTCCGCGGCTATTACGATCATCTCCGGGTCATGACCGAGCCCGCTGATATCGTTGATAATCCGGGCTCCGTGGTCCAGGGCCGCCCTGGCTACCTCAGACTTCCTGGTGTCTATCGAGACCGGTACCGGAATGCTGCTTTCCAGCATTTCCAGCACCGGGATTACCCTTCTGATCTCCTCCGTGGAACCGGGGTCGGAGGCGCCGGGCCTGCTGGATTCTCCGCCTATATCGATTATATCTGCACCCTGATCAACCATCCGGAGGGCCCTGTCAACTGCCTCCCCCGGTTCGAGGTATTTTCCCCCGTCACTGAAACTGTCCGGGGTGGTGTTGAGGATCCCCATTATCAGGGGTGAATCTTTAAGGGATAGTTCTCCATCTCTCAGCTTAATGCTTTCCGGTAAGCTGCGGCAGGCTTGAGCCAGTCTTTCTATTTCCTCTCCCAGGCGGGGGAGTCCGAAGGGCTGCCAGGAAAACTTCCCGGCGAGTTCGGATACACTCCTCTGGTCGATGATGATATAAACTTCTGAAGTATCGGGCCTTCCAGATATTATATCCCGGTGGACCGCTGCTTCCTGTCCCATGGAGAGAAGCTGCTGCTTTATGATGTTGGCGGCAGCGGCAGAGACGTTTTCTACCCGGAAGACCATATTCCTGCTCTTACGGCCGATAATATCTATTCCCCTGCTGTCCACACCCGATTTCCTGAGATATTTTACCAGAGTTGCCTGGTCGTCAGCGGGTAGAATACGTACCTTGTATTTCATAGAAATATTCCGAAAGTTCTTCAGCTGAAGAGGTTAATTCTTCTCTTCGTTATTATTACCGCTTTCACCCGATTTTTCAGCCGGATCCTCTGAAGCGGGTTCCGGGTCATCGGCAGCCCGCTCATGCAGGTCCTCCGCCGGTTCGCCGGGATTCTCCACAACACTCTCCTCCTGTTCCTGCCGCTTCTCCTCCTGCTTCTCTGGTTTGATATCTTCCGGAAGACTGCCCCCTTCCAGGAGTATCTTTATCTCCTCGCCATCCAGAGATTCTCTCTCCAGAAGCGCTTCCGCCACCCTGTGGAGTTCATCGATATGTTCCTCTATTATCTCTTTTGCTCTTCCGTAACAGTAATCAATGATTTTCTTTACTTCGTTATCGATCTCTCTGGCAGTCTCTTCGCTGTAACTCTGTTTGCTGGATATATATTTGCCCAGGAAAGGGTGCTCCTCATGATTATTGAATGAGATAGGGCCGACCTTCTCACTCATTCCCCATTTGGTGACCATTTTCCTGGCCAGGTTGGAGGCATGATCGATATCGTTCTGGGCGCCTGTTCCTACTCTCTTCATTATCAGCTCTTCCGAGACCCTACCCCCCATGGACATGGTTATAAGGTCGAGGAGGTATTCCCTGGACTGGAAAACTACATCATCCTTGGGAAGGAAATAGGTAAGTCCTCCTGCTCTTCCCCGCGGGATAATGGTAACCTTGTGAAGTGGATCGGCATTCTCCAGGTAGGAACCGACCACTGCATGACCGCTTTCATGGTAAGCAGACACCCTTCTGGTATCCTCCTTGAGTACCTTGCTCTTGCGCTCCGGGCCCAGGATTACCTTATCCTTGGCTTCCTCGAAGTCTTCCATCTCCACGCTGTTCTTGCTCTTTCTGGCGGCCAGCAGGGCTGCTTCATTAGCCATATTGGCCAGGTCGGCACCAGACATTCCCGGCGTACCCCTGGCCAGTATCTCCAGGTCGACATCATCGGCAAGGGGTATCTTGCGGGTATGTACTTTAAGAATACCAAGCCTTCCACGAAGGTCCGGCATATCCACAATCACCCTTCTGTCGAACCTGCCTGGCCTTAGAAGTGCCGGATCCAGCACATCGGGACGGTTGGTAGCGGCAAGAAGTATGACTCCCTCTTCGGTATCAAAACCATCCATTTCCACCAGCAACTGATTGAGGGTCTGCTCACGCTCATCGTGTCCACCTCCCAGGCCGGCTCCACGCTGTCTACCCACCGCGTCGAGTTCATCCACAAAAAGTATACATGGCGCATTCTTTCTGCCTTTCTCAAAGAGGTCACGCACCCGGCTGGCACCCACTCCGACGAACATCTCCACGAAATCGGAACCGCTCATGCTGAAGAAATTAACATCCGCTTCTCCGGCGACAGCTCTGGCCAGCAGGGTTTTCCCGGTTCCGGGAGGACCCAGGAGGATCACTCCCTTCGGAATTCTTCCTCCCAGCTTCTGGAATTTCTTGGGGTCCTTCAGGAATTGCACAATCTCCTGAAGTTCCTCCTTCGCCTCCTCCGCGCCGGCCACATCTTCAAAGGTGACATCCGGTTTGTTTTCGCCTATCAGCTTCGCTTTGCTCTTGCCGAAGCTGAAGGCCTTGTTTCCCCCGGTCTGCATCTGTCTCATGAATATGAACCAAAGAACAAAAAGAGCAATCAGGGGCAGGGCAGTGGCGAGAGCCTTTACCCAGACACTGCTCCCCGGGAATTCCCCTTCAATTACCGCGTTAGGATTATGTTCCCATATCTTATCCGGAAGGTCCTTGTCTTCAGCGGGCAGTATGACCTTGAAGTTGCTTATGGTCTGGCCCCTGTTTTCGGTAGGTATTACCATTTCCTGGACCAGCTCACCCTTCACCTCCAGCCCTTTAATCTTTATACTGGCGATATTTCCAGCTTCCACCTGCTTCATGAAAGTACTGTAGTTGATCTGCTGCTCGTTTCTGCTCCCCGAATTATACAGAAGGTAAGCCAGGAAGATCATTATAATAACCATCACCCAGAGAGCCATCGACCGGGATGGTTTCTGGGGAGTTTTTCCGGGTGGAACCCATTTTCCGTCAGGTTGCTTCTTATCGTTTTTATTTCCGTCCATATTTATTAACCTGTCTTCGTTTTCAGCTATTAACTATTTTTACTATCTATAAGATACTCAATAAAAGATTATTTGTCTAACACGAAAACGGGTAACCAGCCGTCCTCTCCCGGGCCGAGCAAATGCAGGCCATCTATTTTATTATGAGCCCTTTTCCTGGTGTTTGACGGGATGATTTCAGCCCCGTCTCAGATATATAGCTCCTGTTCCATTTCTTTTTCGATCACTGAAAGGGTTTCGCAGGCATCGTCGAGATTCCTGATTTCTGGTGTCAGTTCCCTTATAAAGGGCAGATTCCTGAAGTGCTCCTTGAAATCCAGCCCATATCCTATTACGAATACATCCGGAATCCTGAATCCCACGTAATCGGTGGTAATCTCAACTTCCCTGGCCGATTCCTTATCCAGAAGGGTGCATACTTTTATGCTCCCTGCCTCCTCACGCTCCAGCGATTCTATCAGGTTTGCTATGGTATGGCCGGTATCGATAATTTCATCCACTATTATTATATCCCTGCCCCTGATATCCCTCCGGATCAGGTTGTTTATCCTGATATTCTCGCTCCTTACCGACCCGTTACGATAACTCGACATGGCGATAAAGTCTATTTCATGAGGAATGGAAAGCCCTCTTACCAGGTCAGCAAGAAAAATGAACGCGCCCTTGAGCAGTGTAATCAGGACCGGTATTTCGCCTGAATGGTCACGAGAGAGTTCTCCCGCTAACTCGACCACCCTGCTCTGAATTTCTCTCTCCGGTATGTAGTAAATACCATCTTTGTGCATTATGTTTTCTGCGATAAAATCGGACAAAATTTTTTAATTAATGAATAGTATCAGCATCTATCTTTTATTTCCAGAAGTATTTAATTATTTTCTGATTTATTTGCTTACAGGTGTAGCCGCTACGCAGTTAAGTCTAATGATTGACCTCAGTTATTCGGCACGCTCATCCACCAGCCTTATCCTGGTGATCCTCGAGCTCTTCTCCGTAACCCTGGTTCTTTCGGAGGTGGCCAGCCCCGGTACCCACGCTATTCCGCCTGCATCGGAAATAACAGGGATCTTCTCTCTTCGATGAAGGGGCACCTTACAGTCAATCATCAGATCGCTGAGTTTCTTGGTTCCTTTCATTCCGAACGGCCTTATTCTGTCTCCGGCCTCTCTTGCCCTGATAACCAGCGGGAATTTCAGATCGGCCAGGTATGCCTCCCTTTCGGATGAGGCCATAGAACCGGCCTGGCTGGCGTCGATTTGGCTGATCTGCGCTTTCAGCCCCCAACCGGGGATTATATATTCACCTTCACAGGCAATCCGGTACGGAGGGAGCCGGGATTCTTCATCGCCAGCAGTTGCCGAAAACCTCAGGAAGAGCTGCTCCCGGGATACTTTAATGCCGTGAGGGAGAATGACCTCCTTCCCTGAATCCGATTCTCGGACCAGGGATTTAACGGCGTCGAAGTGGCATTTCAATATATCCTGATGAAGATCGAAAAACCTGCAGAGCATCCTGTCGGTAAGAAGATATATCTGGAAATCGCTAAGTTTTTCAACCGTTTCAATCGGTATATTAACCCCGCTATCCTCTATCGCGGAATCCAGGACCTGATCAATCCGGCCGCTCAGCGGCCCGATCAGCTCCGACAGATTTTCTGAGAGGCGGGAGAGAGAGGCTATGATGGAAGGGTTGTATTCCTTTGCCAGCTCGGGTAGAAGGCTGTTCCTGATCCTGTTTCGCAGGTAGCTGGTGTCGAAATTACTGCTGTCCACCGCGAATGGAATATTATTCTTTTCTATATAATTTTCTATCTCCAGGCGGCTGCAGCAGAGAATTGGCCGGATGAAAATATCCCTGCGGGCGGGCATGCCGGACAGGCCGGAAATACCGCTACCCCTGATGATATGCGCGAGAACTGTCTCTGCCTGGTCGTTCATATTATGGCCAAGCGCCACGGAATCAGCTCCCAAGCGCGCGGCTGCCTCCCTGAGGAATGAATACCTGAGCTCTCTGGCTGCTTCCTCCAGCCCCGTACCGGACCTTTTCGCTTCGGCCGGCACATCGGATGAACCGGAGTGGAGCGGGATTTCCAGCTGTCTGCAGTAATCAGAGACCAGCGCCGCCTCCTGTCGTGCTTCGGGCCGTATCAGGTGGTTGAGATGGGCAGCGGATAAGGAAAGCTCCAGGGGCGAGGCCAGCTCCTTGAGCACGGTCAGCAGCGCCATCGAATCAGCCCCCCCCGATACCGCCGCGGTAATGC
>WJIX01000321.1 GCA_014730075.1 bacterium
GAGCTTTTCTCATCGGGATCGGAGCAATCGTTTTCTTTCAAAGAGTATCTTATCGATGACTGAACCGGGCAGTAAGGAAAAATTGAGGATCTGTCTCATAGGCCCCTCATATCCCTACAGGGGGGGAATATCTCATTATAATTCATGCCTTGCTCTGGAGCTTCGGAGACGGCACCTGGTGCATATGGTTAATTACAGCAGGCTTTACCCCGAGTTTCTCTTTCCCGGAAAGACCCAGTACGATGAGAGCGACTCACCCCTGGAGATGGAGTCTGAAAGGATCATTGATTCGATTAATCCCTTTACCTGGGTCAGGACGGGATTTCATGTGGCCCGTTTCAGGCCCGATCTTACCATAGTTCAGTGGTGGCATCCCTATTTTGCTCCGGCCCTTTCCAAGATATGCTCGATATTGAGAATTCTTGGAAAAGGGAAAATAATATATATCTGCCACAATGTGGTCCCTCACGAGAAGTCAGTTCCTGACAGGATTCTCAGCAGATTGGCCTTCTCAACCGGGCACGGCTTCATAGTCCAGTCTAACCAGGACAGGGAAGATCTGTTATCCCTGCGCAGCACCGCAGAGGTGGCCGCTCATCCCCACCCCATCTATGACTTTTTCAGGACCGAAGGTGATAGTACCAGCAGGGAGCGGGCCAGGGAGAAACTTGGGATAACCAGCCCCAATCTGCTTCTGTTCTTTGGGTATATCAGGCCTTACAAGGGATTGAAATACCTGCTCCGCGCCATGCGCCGCATAGTCGGCAAGATCGATGCTCACCTGCTGGTGGTGGGGGAATTCTACGATGACAGTGGGCCCTACCGGAAACTGATACGGGAGGAAGGTATACAGGAGAGAGTGACCCTGGTGGACCGGTATGTGGATAACGAGGAGGTGGAGATTTTCTTTGCCGCCTCCGATCTGGTGGTGCTTCCATACATTTCAGCCACCCAGAGCGGAATAGCGCAGATCGCGCTGGCCTTTGACCGCCCCGTGGTGGTGACCGGGGTGGGAGGGCTTCCCGAGGTTGTTTCAGAGGGGAGGACCGGATTCGTAGTTCCACCTGCTGATTCAGGGGAGATTGCATCCGCGGTGGTCAGATTCTTCGAAGAGGGCTGGGCCGAAAGGATGGCCCCCCATTTTGAGAAGGAGAAGGAGAGATTCTCCTGGGGCGGAATGGCCGATGAAATTGAGAAGCTGTATCTGAGAATCTCAGGGGGTTAAGGTTGCCTGAAAAATCTCTTCATATAATAATACTCAACTGGAACGGCGAAAAGGTGATAGGCGAATGTCTGGACTCGCTGAAAAAGTTAAGCTACTCAAATTACAAAATAACGGTGGTTGATAACGCCTCTGAAGATTCATCGCCGGAGATGGTAAGGGAACGGTTTCCGGAGGTGGAACTTATCGAGAATGAGGAGAATCTTCTCTTTGCCGGGGGTAACAATATCGGTCTGAGGAAAGCGCTGGACGGTGACGGAGAGCTCTTTCTTCTTCTCAACAACGATACCGAAGTGCATCCGGATTTTGCCTCGGAGATGGCGGCGGTGCTGGAGAGAGAGGATGCGGGGGTGGCCGGTCCCAGGATATACTATTATGATGACCCGGAAAGGATATGGTACGGCGGGGGCAGGTTCTATCCGGTGATCGGGGTACCAAGGCATCATCAGATAAGAAAGCTGGATACCGGGGAGACCCGGCCCCGGGAGACCGGTTATGTTACCGGATGCGCCATGATGGTAAGGAGAGAGGTTTTCCGGGAGATAGGGCTTCTGGATATGTCCTACCGGATGTACTGTGAGGATGTGGATTTCAGCCTGAGGGCCAGGGGGGCGGGCTGGAAGTGCTGGTATGTTCCGGCATCCAGGGTCTGGCACAAGGTCAGTTCCAGCAGCGGAGGCGGGTTTACTCCTTACAAGCTCAAGAATAGAATGGTAAGTACGGCCAGGCTGTTCAAGCGCCATAAACCGCTTTGGTGGAGGATTGCACTGGCCCCGGTTCATGCTTTACTTCTTGTTATTGTGCTTATCGGTCTTATATTTACAGGTAAGTGGGAACTTTTCAGAGCCGCTGCCAGAGGAATGACCAGGGCGCTGAAGGTCGGGTACTTCATGACGCGCTGAAACTTTACTGAATCGGCTTAAAATGTTATAATTACTGTAGCAGCAGAAAGATGCGGCAAGCTGATAAAAAGGAGAAAAGATTTGGGAAAAGACTCTGAATCCCGGCAATTCGACTTGGTATCTTCCTTCAACAGTTTTTCAGCGTGGAAAAAAGCTGTAACGGTAGCAGCGGTCCTGATACTGATCATAATTGCCATTATGCCTGAGATAACTCTCCAGGACAGGGTCTTCCTCACCCCCGACAGCAAAGCCCCCATAAGCTTCACCGAAGTGGGGAAGAAGGCGATGCGGGAGGAAGGTATATACCCCCTGTGGAATCCATATATTTTCTCAGGAATGCCCAGTTATTCCAGCATGATGTTTACCCCCATGGTATATCCTCCCTCCTGGGTGATAGGTGTTCTGCATGATTACCTTTTCATGCCGGAGATGGGCTGGCTGCTGATACATTACCTTATTGCCGGACTGGGGGTATATTTTCTGTCCCGCTCCCTCAAACTTTCCCCGGCTGTATCACTTCTATGCGGATTCCTCTTTGTCATGCTCCCCAACTATCTGGCCATGGGCGCCAATGGGCACGGTTCCCAGGCCTGCGCGGTGGCGTTCATTCCGTTTGGACTTCTGTTTTCCAGGGAGCTTCTGCGGGGGAAGAGGGTGGTGATGATGTCCGGCCTTCTTGCCCTGACCCTTGGTATTCAGATGCTGAGGGGTCACGTGCAGATATCTTACTATACCTATATGCTGATAGGACTCCTGTTTATCTTCGAAGGGATCTGGATGCTGAAAAGGGGAGAGCGCAGGGAGCTGCTGGCCCGTACTTCGCTTCTGGTGGCCGCATTCCTGCTCGCGGTAGGGATCGCCATGGTGCTGATAGGGCCGTTGAGAAACTATGCCCGGTATTCCATCAGGGGGGGGAGCAGCGGCGGAGGGCTGGATTATGGATATGCCACCGGTTGGAGTTTGCACCCGAAGGAGGTGCTGACCTTCATGTTCCCATGGGCTTTCGGTTTCGGAAAGGTTACCTACTGGGGAAGCATGCCATTCACCGATTATCCGAATTACCTGGGAGTAGTCACAGTTATATTTGCGGTCATCGCCATATTCAGGGTGAGGTCCAGGACCAAATGGTTCCTGCTGACCGCGGCGCTTCTATCCACCCTGCTCAGTTTCGGAAAGCATTTTCCCTTTTATGACCTGATGTTCAATTACTTTCCCTACTTCAATAAGTTCAGGGTGCCTGTCATGGTACTGATCATACAGCAACTGGCTGTGGTGCTGCTCATGGGAGTGGGGGTACAGAGAGTCCTTGAGGCACGCTCGGGGGGCCAGCTCACCCACCCTGCTGCCGTAAAGGCAATAAAGATAGGTGTTATATGCTGCGCGGCCCTGCTTATTATCTCCCTGGCGGGAAGCGGAGTTATAGGTTCCAGGATTGAAACGATGGTGAAAGGCGGCCCGGCCGTTCAGGACCTTGCGGCTAAGCTCTATACCAGGAACCTGATCAAGACCGCGGCC
>WJIX01000322.1 GCA_014730075.1 bacterium
GGGCCGGACAGCTCGCTCCATACCTGCATATCTTCGGCGTATGATTCAGGGATAACCCTGATTGCGGCTGCCGGTAACACCGGCAGTGCGGATCCGGTATATCCGGCCGCGTTCGGGGAAGTTCTGGCTGTAGCGGCGGCTGCTGAAGATCGCATGCCGGCAATCTTCTCAACCGCTGGAGATTGGGTAGGATGCTCCGCCCCGGGAGTTTCCGTTATTTCCTGCGGCCCGGAAGGATACACCGAGAGAAACGGGAGCTCATGCGCTGGAGCGTTCGCTGCCGGGATCGCCGCACTTATCAGATCTGTTAATACAAACTGGGACCCCGGAATTACCGCCGCGCATATAATCAGGACAGGCCGGATCGCTGAAGGGCCGGATGATGCCGGATATATGATCCCTTTCTGCGCGGCGGACAGCGCCCTGATTGCCGAGCCGGGGATATTTCTTGAAGCGGTTACTGATTCGGTCAGGACGACTGGCACCCCCTGGCCAGGAGGGCTGGAGCTGGAGGTCTTCCTCTCCGTCAGAAATGGCTGGGCTGCCCTGGGTGAATCTGTTCTTACGATAGAGCCGCTGGACCAGGAAACAACAGTTCCGGACCGGCCTGAACTTGCCCTGGGGCGATTTGAAACAGGCGAGAGCGTTCGCATCTCCTTCCAGCTCTGTGCCGGTGAGGAGCTTCTCTATTCAGAAGGGGTGAACTTTAATATCAGGGTACTCTCTGAAGGTGTGGATGAACGCTTTCCATTCAAAATGCAGCTGGAGAGGCAGGAGCTTGCCGCGGGCAGGGTGTTCATCAGGGAGCTGGATGGTAACGGCAACGGGGGAGCTGACCCCGGCGAGGATATAGCGGTGCAGCTGGAGCTTATCAACATGGGAAAAAGCGCCCTGGAGGCAGAGGTAGTTATCGAAGAAGATTATCCGGGAGGTTCCGGAAGATTCAGGGGCTGTTTGCCCTCTCAGGAGAGCAGGTTCGCCAGGTTCGAGATCAATATTCCGGAGAATGCCGCAGAAGGGTATTTTCTGAAGGTTCCCATTGTAATTTACTCCTCAGGCCTTTCCAGGAACTTAGATCTTCCGGTCTGGATATCTTACCATGGCTGCTCCTCGGACCCGGCTGGTATGAGCGGGGGAGGCCCGGGGCACAGAGCATATTACGGCGGGTTGAGAAGAGGGGCCGGAAGGATCCTCTGGAGCAGGAAGCTTCCCGGTGAAGGTGGCGGAAGATGCAGGCCGGCTGTATCGGATGGCCGGGTGTTCATATTCAGGACGGAAGCTCAGAGGTCGAGCCTTACGGCGATCGAGGCTGCGAGCGGTGAGAGCTTATGGAGCACACAGGTGGGATGGAGGGAAGGCAGGGATCCGGGCTCAATCTGCCACGCCGAAGGAGCGTGCTATTTCAGGGCAGGGGGAACCCTGAGAGCGGTGGACTCCCGGGATGGAGTTCCGGTGTGGAGTTTTCCGCCGCCGGAAGATGCCCGGGAAGTGGTTGCCGATCCGGTGTATTCAGAAGGTATATTAACAGTATTCAGCACTGATCCGGATGACCACGCCCGCGGAATAGCTGCAGCCCTGGACCCTTCGACCGGGAAAATGCTCTGGGAGAGTAAGCTTCCATTCATTCCCGCGGCAACCCCCGCCTGCAGCGATGGATTTATCGTGGCGGCCGGCCCGGCGGGGAGAGTATGCGCGATGGATATAACGGGAGGCGATCTGGTATGGGAGAATAAAGGGACGGGGGCTACGGCGTTCGCTCCGGTCCTGTCAGGCCCTGTGCTACTTCTGGCTCTTACCACCGGTGAGATTCTCGCACTGGACAGCTCAAACGGATCGGCTGTTTTCAGCTCCATGGTGAATGGGGTCCCCGAGGCGATGGCGGTGGCCGGGGGAAGCGGGAGGCTGGTGGTTCTCTCCAGGGTCCCGGGCGGTTCCATATTGACATTTCTTGATTCTGAAACAGGCCGCCTGAAAGATCAGATGAGCATACAGGGATTCCTGGGAAGCGAGGTGGCGGGATTCCGGGACGGGGTAATGGCTTTCGGAAGGGGGGGACAGTACGTTATTGCCGGTGAAAATGATTACGAATTGAAGAGCTTTCCCTTTTCAGGACTTCAGAACGCCCTCTGCTCGGAGCCGGCGATTGATCAGAATTGCATCTATATTCTCTTCAACGGGAACAGGGGGGATTTTCTCTGCTCGTTCACCGCTCCTGTGGAAGGAGGAGGGCAGTTAAGCTGCCGGCCCAACCCCTTCAATCCATCTACCGGTATATCATTCTTCCTCAAAGAAAGTTGCAGGGTCAGGCTCATCCTTTTTGACGCGGCGGGCAGGAGGATAAGATTACTGGCGGACAGAGAACTGGAGCAGGGGGGCCATCAGTTCCTCTGGGACGGTACCGGAGCCGACGGGAATCCCGTTTCCTCCGGAGTCTACTTCTGCAGGTTGGAGGCGGGGCGGGTTGCGCGGACGCTGAAGCTTGTTCTCATCAGGTGAAACACAAGCAGTCTTCTCTGCGAAGACACCTGGAAAAGCCTGATTTAGTAATATTTCTCCTCAAATTTTGACTGCCCAGAAAGAATTGGAACTGTTTATATATATAATGTATAAGTTAAGGTAAGAAGAACACATGAATTCCGCGGCAGACTGTCCACGAGAGGAGATAAAATGAAAGCGGTGCTAAAGGTATTTCTCGCCCTGATCATTCTCTGTCTTTCAGGGTGCTCGGATGAGGTTCAGCGTTACAGCATAGAGCAGTTCATGAATACCGAACGTGTCACGGGCGGCTCTTTCAGCGCTGACGCGAAGAGGATACTGTTCACCAGCGACAGGACAGGGGTGTTCAACGCCTTCTCGATGCCGGTAAAGGGTGGAGAGGCCAGACAGCTTACCGAATCAGATGATAATTCAATATTTGCGCTCAGTTATTTTCCAGAAGATAACCGGATTCTCTATCTGAGCGACCAGGGCGGAAATGAAATCTACCATATATACGTGAGAGAAGAAAATGGCGAGGCAAGGGATCTTACTCCCTGGGAAAATGCCCGTTCGCTCTTCTACGGCTGGAGTTACGACAGGAACAGGATCATATTCGGGTCGAACAGGCGCGACAGCAGGTACATGGACCTCTACACCATGGATATAGAGAGTTTCGAGCCGGAGATTATGTATGTAAATGATGCCGGTTTCAACTTCGGCTCAATCTCCAACGATATGAGATACGTGGCTTTTTCCAAGGCCAGGACAAGCAGCGATTCCGATATTTATCTCTACGACCGGCAGAGCGGCGAAGTGGAGCTGATAACAGAGCACCAGGGTAATGTCATGAATGATCCCTCAGGGTTCAGCACCGACTCGAAGAAGCTCTTTTTCCTTACCAACCAGGGGAGAGAGTTCACCTACCTGAAGAGTTATGATATTGAGACAGGGAAGGCCGAAATGGTGGAGGAGGCTGACTGGGATATCAGCTACTCCTATCTCTCCAGGGAAGGAAGGTACAGGGTAACCGCCATAAACCGGGATGGCAGTACGGATATCAGAGTGCGTGACAACAGCACAGGTGAGCGGGTCAGCCTTCCCGATCTTCCTGAAGGTGTAATTACCTCGGTGGGGATTTCCAGGGATGAGAAACTGATGCGGTTTTATGTAAACGGCTCAACCTCACCCAATAACCTCTACATCTACAATCTGGGCAATGGTGTATACCGTCGCCTGACCGATACCATGAACCCGGAAATAGACAGGAGTGACCTGGTGGAGGCGGAAGTGGTCAGGTACGAATCTTTCGACGGACTGGAAATCCCCGCGATATACTACCGCCCCAGGGAAGCCAGCCGGGATAACAGGGTCCCCGGGCTGATCTGGGTGCACGGTGGGCCGGGAGGTCAGTCCAGGATCGGGTATAACTCGGTGATACAGTTCCTGGTCAACCATGGCTACGCCGTTCTGGCGGTAAACAACAGAGGCAGCTCGGGGTACGGCAAGAAGTTCTACAGGCTGGACGACAGGAGGCATGGCGAGGATGACCTGGCTGACTGCGTGGAGGGGAAGAAATACCTCATCGGTACCGGGGTGGTCAATCCGGAAAAGGTGGGGATCATCGGGGGGAGCTATGGCGGATACATGGTACTGGCCGCAATGGCTTTCGCCCCGGGAGAGTTCGCCGCCGGGGTGGATATCTTCGGGGTCTCGAACTGGCTCCGCACCCTGAGGAAAATCCCTGACTGGTGGGAAGGGTACCGGGAAGCCCTTTACGAGGAGATGGGAAACCCCGAAACGGATGAGGAATACCTGAGAAAGATCTCTCCTCTTTTTCACGCCGACAGGATAACC